>JAFSXA010000159.1 GCA_017450135.1 Clostridia bacterium
ATAGATGCCCATATTCCAGCCGATTATATAGAGAGCGTTCCGCAAAAGCTCGCCATGTACCGCCGCATTGCCGATATCAAGAATCGGGAAGATGCGGACGACGTGCTCGACGAGCTGATAGACCGTTTCGGCGAACCGCCCCAATCGGTACAGGGGCTCATCACCGTCTCACTGCTCAGGAGCACCGCCCTCGCACAGAGAGTGTACGAGATAGGCAGAACCGGCGACAAGGTCAAGCTGTACATAGAAGATCTGAATATGGACAAAATATCAAGGCTCGCGAAGTATATGCCGGGCAGGATAACGATCTCCGCCGCAGGCAAGCCGCACATCGCCGTAAAAGTCCGTGTCGGCGAGGATCAGCTCACCATCATACGCAAGGCCTTGGAGATCATGGGAAAAGAGGACAATACAGAATAAAAATGCAGTTTGCAACAGGCTTTCGTTTGTTGCAGACTGCATTTTCTTATTAAAACAATTTATTTACATTATAGAAGGTGTCGTATCCAAACAGACCTGGTTTATTTTGCGGAGCTTGCGGCTGCCGTCGTCCTTGTATACTTTGATTCGGTGACTATCGCCTTGTCGAAGCATTCGAACAGGAAGGTTCTGATATTTCCGTTGACATGGTAATAAGTCAGCTTGCTCTCCTCTGTGCCAACTCCGAGGTTATTGTCGTCGTGAGGTATCAGATACAGCACCTTATCGTCGGTGTACACCTTGAACATCTCGCTCCAAACGTCACGCTTATCAAGCTCGGAATTCGTCTTCCCTGTCATTTTGGTTATGCCGCTCACAATATTTTCGACGGTCTTTTTATCCGTAACCGTCTTTGCAAAATCGCCGGCGTCTCCCTTGTTGACGACGATATCTATCTTGGTGATCTTGGTCTTGTCGATACCGAAGAACTGATTCTCCGCAGCTATTGTCGTGGTCGTTTTGGGCGCCTCCTGCTTCTTGGCCGCGCCGCACGAGCACATAAGCGCGATAACAAGAACTGCAGCTATCAGCGCCGCCGGTTTAAAAAGCTTTTTCATAATATATACCTCCGAATCAGGCGAAGAGGAAATTGTCGATCTTCTCATTTATTACCTGAGCGTAGTAAACAACGCTCATCAGAACGTTTAACATAAACTTGCCGACCTTCTGCCAAAAAGTAAGATCGTTATTGTTCTGACCCGGATCCTTGTCCCAAGGCAGCTGATCCGCCGCGTAGCCGGATTCCAGAGTCTGAAGCTCATCCGGAACGTAATAGGTGTGTATATCCGGATAGTCTATCCAGTCAACAACGGCAGCCTTGCTTCCCTCCGGAAAATCGATGGTGTTCACGCCGCCGATCTCATTGAGCCTTGTGAGGTAATAATCGCCGAGTATGAGATCAGCCGTAAGTCCGCCGCCGGGATAAGAATCGGAGACCTTGATCTTGACGTAGGCAAGCACAAAATTGTCCTTGTGAAGTATGCTGATATCGTCAACACCGAAGGCAAAATACGCCTTGGAATCGAAGAGCTCATTGTACTGGCACTCGAACTCCGTGTAATAGAAGAGGTATTTCAGCTCCTTGCTCGCCTCGATGCTCTTGATCTCAACATACTTTGCAGCGTCGCCGCCTACGGAGACGGTGAAGCCGGTGGTATAACTGCCGTCTGTGATTTTATCAAGACCCTCCATGTTGTAATCGGAGAGCATGGAGATCGGAATACTGTACTCCTTGCCCGCCTCGATACGCTGACTCTGCGCAACGATTTTTATGTGGCCCGGCTCGACCTTGGACCTGAGCTCCGCGGCAAAGCCCGTTACGCAGAACGAAGCGGCTATGATAATACTGAGGAAAACGGAAAGAATTTTTTTCATTTATTTATCTCCTTTCTGATAACATATATTTATTCTACATTATTTTTCAGGAATTTACAAGCCCTTAATTGAAAATGCGTCAAGAAATCTGCCCGGAGCGTCTCAGGCTCCGGGCAGAATAATGTTGTCAGACTGCCGTATTACTGCCGAAAAGATTGAAAACCCTTATCTGCAGCAGATCGAGCAGACGGTTAAGCAGCTTGAGCAGAACGGGCGCTACGTAGTCCGCGATCTTATCAAGGAAGACCTTGAACGGCGACTTTTCGGGTACTCCCGTGCCCTTGGGAACCGAGAGATCCTTATGGATAGCAAAGGAATCAATGTTCTCCGCGCTGCCGTTGTCGACCGTGTATGCGTCGAAATAGAGGGTGTCGCCGACTATCCTGACTCCCGAAAACGCCGGGAGCTGTGCGTCGTAAATGGCCTCCGCCCTCGGGAAGTACTTGTCCGTGAGCGCCGGATCCTTCATCTTGTAAACCTTGACGCCGGAGCAGGCGCTGATAACGTATACCGTGCCCACCGGGCTTTCCTTGGTGTTATAGGTCTTCCCGTTGAATTCGGTCTGTGTGGTCTTGACGTCCTCGACCTTGTTGTCTATCATCGCATCTGTCCTCAGGTATACGTGGTCGTGTCCCTGGAACACCATATCTATCCCGAGCTGAGGCATGAGCACGGAGAGCTGATCCCTTATCTTGCAAACATCCTTATCGTCGAAGTGCGAGCCGTCGGAGTAAGCCGCCTTATGGAAGGCGACGAATTTCCAGTCGGCGCCGCTCGACTGCATATCTTCGATGAGCCAGTCGATCTGCTCATCGTTCAGGCTCTTGTCACTGTCGAGATTGTTGGTGTTCAGCACGGCAAAGTGCACGTTGTTGTAATCAAAGGAATAGTAAATACCCTCCTCCGTGTCCTGCTCGGGGGCGTTGGAAATATAGTAATTGGTGACCGTCGCGTAAGAGCCCTTTTCCTCATGGTTGCCCGAAGCCGCCATCATAACTGTATTCATAAGGGTATCGGAAGCCTGACCGAACAGGTACTTCCACTGATTGAAATTATCTCCGCTGTCAACGCAGTCGCCCGTGTTGATAACAAAATCATTGTCGCCGTACATGGCGGTCGCTGTTCTCATAAGGTCTGCAAACGTATCGTACTGCCTCGCCGTCTGCGACTGAGGATCGCTGACGTGCAGGAAGGTCGTCTCGTCGCCGCCGTCCGCGATCTCAAACGATCCCGCTTCGCTCCACCAGTTCCTTGACGCGTCGCCCACTCTGAAGGAGTACCTTGCCCCGGGCTTGAGGCCGGAGACGGAAATGAGATGGCGGTTCATCGGGAATTCATAGTTCATCACGCCGACTATTCCGAGATCAACTCCGGGATAGCTGCGCTGAGTCCTGACGGTCTGCTTGTCGACGGTTACACCGACGGGTACCAGTCCCCTGCCCGAGAATACGGGGTGGTCGGAGTACGGGATTATCTCAATATCGGTACCCTTTACGCTCGTCTTTGTGTACCAGCTCAGATTTCTTGAGGTCTGATCCTTTCCGAATGTGACAGCCGTGATATTGGGCAGCCTGTAATTGTCCCTTGTGGCCTCAACGCTGACCTTGCCGTCATAGACAAGGGTCGGCGAGAAAGTATCGTGAGACGAATCCGCAAGCGTAAAATCAAGGATATACTTCGCAAGATTCTGGCTGATGCCCTCAAGCTGTGCGTCGGTCAGATACTCGTCCATATAGTGCTCAACTATTCCCCATAGGGAGGAATACTCCACAATACCGAGCTTGTTGGCTGCGGAGAGGACCTTATCCGAGATATTCAGATAGCTCGTGTCGCCCATAAAGACGACCTTGAATACAAGGCTCAGGATATTTCCGACGTCCTCCAGAGTTGTTCCCTTGGGGAAGAAGGAGCCTATATTCAGGCTGAGGTCCTTGAGCAGCTTCCCTTGAAGAATGTCATTTGCCACCACGTCCACGCACACGTCAAAGAGCTTGAATATTATATCGCGGTTTTCAAAATTATCCACCACGTCCATCATGAACTCGTCGTCATGTACGTCGTAAAAGCCCTCATACATATATATGAGGATGCTCTCGAACATTTCCCCGAAGGTGCCGGGTCTGTTCGGATCGCCGACGCCGTAATCCTCATAGAACCTTGTGTTCGGGAGGTCGGACACCTGGATATCCATCAGCTTATCTATCTCCCGGACAATGAAATCGGCTGTCGCCTCGGGATTCGTCAGATATTTCAGCTCTATCTGCCTGCTGATATCATTGATGAAGCCCATCAGATTCTTTGTGGTAAAGAGCTCATATTTGCCTATCTTCAGCCCCTCGCCGAAATATCCGCTGAGTATATTTTCAACGTCGACGTCAAAATCCGTCTTGAGTGAATTTATGATACCGTTTTCAACAAATCTCTCCGAATACTTGACAAGAAGCTGCGTCAGCACCCTGTCCGCCATGCCGGAGATACCGGACTCGTCATAGAAGGAATCTGCAAGTGAATGGAGCCTGAACGGCCTTTCGTAGGTATAGCCGTTTACCGTCACGGACTTAACGCAGTCCACCTCCTGCGACTCTATCTTCATTGTGGTCTTTCCGCTGCCGTCGGTTGTAACGTCAAACTCGCGGAAGTAATTCGGGAAGGCGGTCAGTGAATCCGTGTTGATCTCGTTGATCGTCTCGCCGTCGTCAGTGACCGTGCTGTCAACTGCGTTGAAATGCAGATGGCCCGTGAGTGCGAAATGCATACCTGCGTCGGCAAGCTTATCCGTTACCTCCTCGAAGCCGTCCGTCATAAAGCCGCGCAGGATAGCGTACTCGCTCTCGTAGTGCGGAACAAGATTCTGATGGTTGATGCCGATTACGGTCTCGCCGTGAGCCTTGGCGTCGGCTATCTCGTCGAGCACCCAGGCTAAAAACTCATCGGAGAATTTACCGCCTGTCTCATTTTTATCCCTGCCGCAGCTTGTGATGTCCGCGCTGTACTTGGTGATATCCATAAAAATGAACCTGTATCCGTCGAGAGAAACAGAGTATGACAGCATATTTGCCTTTCCCGTTGACGGAGTATAGGTGTGGAAGGCTATATCGTAGCCGAGGTTTTTATAAATCTCCCTGAACTCCTCCGGGGTAGTTGCTCTCGCGCTCTCGAGCTTGCCGTTCTCAAAGGTTGTGGCCGCCTTGAAGGCGTTGATATCGTGATTGCCGTCTATGACCATGACCTGAACGCCGGTCTCCCTCTCAAAGCATTCCAGCCTCTCCGCAAAACGTATGTGAGCCTCATATTCGCCGTTTGAGGTGAGGTCGCCCGGGACTATAAGGTACTTTATCCCCTTTGTATCCGCGTGCTCGCCGATCGCCGCAAGCGCGGAATCGAGAATACCCACAGACTGGAACGGTTCCCTGCCGATACCGCCTTTGACGTACTCCATAAACTCACTGCAATAATTGCCCGTAAGCTCGGCGGGATAATAGTGCACATCGGAAATCGTGGCAAAACTGATTTTATCCGATTGCTTTAAAGCGTTCCTGACCGCGTCGACCGCAGATGTGCCGAAGGGCAGGAAGGTCATGAGCATGGTGAACACCAATAAGCATGACATGATTTTGACCGATAATCTCTTTACCTTGTACATAGTTGCCTCCCTCAGATCGTTTTAAGAAATTTTTTAAGATTTATAAGGGCGTTCGGGACTCCCCTGGCTATCTTCGCGACGCCCTCACCTGTTGCGCTGCCGTCGAAGATTTTAAGCAGACCGTCCGCCATATCCTCCGTAAACAGGCCGCCGCTCATGCACACAAAGTTCCTGACAGGAGTCTGCATAAGCGTATTGGCCATCATCGACGACGATATGCCGCCCCTGGGCTTCAGGACGGAATCCACGGTGTAGTAGATCACCTTGGAGAGTCCTTTGTCTCTGCCGTATTCTATCGTCACATTGAGATCGTCCGACGCGATTTCCGGCGCGAGGGGCAGCCCGTCCTTGAAAAGACGCCTGAAATCATCCTCTGTCGCCTCGGCAGGATCTCCGTCAAAATAGACTGCGGCAGATTCGCGGAGATCGGGGATCAGCGCGTCGTCACCGGATCTCAGCTCAACAGTCTCTTCAAGCCTTATATCGCGCGAGGACGCACCGACAAGGATCCTGTATTCGCCGCTCTCGGCGCACCATGAATCCTCAGCCGTATTCCAGAACATAAACGCCCTGGGCTCAAGCTCGATCTCTATCGTCTTCTCCTCGCCGGGCTCGAGGAACACCTTATCAAAGCCCTTGAGCTCCTTCTTTGCTCTGAACACCCTGCTCTCCGGCTTGGAAACGTAGACCTGAGCGATTTCCGCGCCTGCCGTCCGTCCCGTATTTCTGATTTTAAAGCTGACCCTGCAGCTCTCTCCGGCGGACAGTTCTTTCCTGTCCGCGCTGATATCCGAATACTCGAACTCCGTGTAGGAGAGCCCGTGCCCGAACGGGAAGCCTACTCCCTTTCCGGTCTTTTCGTAATACCTGTAGCCTGTGAAAATGCTCTCTGTGTAGAGCGCGTCCTTCCGGCTGACCGGATATCTTCCAGCACAGGGAGTGTCCTTAAGCGACGCCGGGTACGTCTCGGCAAGCTTTCCGCAGGGATTCTGCCTGCCGGTGATTATATCGACGACCGCCGCGTTCACCGCCTGACCGCCGAGATAGGCGTTGACGACCGCCTTTACCCTGTTGAGCCAGGGCATAAGCACGGGGGAGCCTCCCTGGAGCACGACTATGACGTTCGGATTCACCTTTGAGACGGCTTTTATCAGGTCGTTCTGCTCCTTCGGCAGCTTCATACTCTTTCTGTCAAAGCCCTCCGACTCGCATTCATCGGGTAGACCTGCAAAGATGACCGCGTTGGCGGCGCCGGACGCGACTGCGCAGGCTTCTATCAGATATTCGTCCTGATTTTTGTTGCCCGGCTTTCTGCTGTATCCCTCGGCAAATTTTACGTTCAGCGGAGAATTATTGAAGGCTCTCCTGCCGCTCTCTATCATTGTCGGGTTGATGACAGAGCTGCCGGCGCCCTGATATCTCGGCTGATCCGCAAACGCGCCGATAACGGCTGTATATGCGCCCTCCTCCCTTTTGAGCGGAAGTATGTTGTCCCTGTTTTTGAGAAGGACTATGGACTGCGCGGCTATCTCACGCGCCAGCTCATTGTGAGCTTTTTTACTGTAAGTATATTTTTTCTTTTTGATCTCGACAGACTTCATTATGATATCGAGCAGCCTGTCAACGCTTTTATCAAGCACAGCCTCGTCAAGCTCGCCGTTCCTGACGGCGTCGGATATCCTCTTATCGCCCACTCCCGCAGATGACGGCATTTCGAGGTCGTTGCCGGCTCTGAGCCCGTCGACACGCTTGTTAACGGCGCCCCAGTCGCTGACTACCGCGCCCTTGAAGCCCCATTCGTCACGGAGTATGCTGTTCTGCAGCTTATCGTTCTCCGAGCAGTAGCAGCCGTTGAGCATATTGTAGGCGTTCATGACCATATAGGGCTGACTCCGCGTCACGGCTATCTCAAACGCCCTGAGGTAGATCTCCCGGAGCGCTCTGTCGTCTATGACGCTGTTGGAGGTCATTCTCCTCATTTCCTGACTGTTGCCGGCAAAATGCTTGAGCGCCGTGCCGACGCCCTTTGACTGGACTCCGGCTATGAACGCCGCGCCCATATTGCCTGCGAGCTCCGGATCCTCGGAAAAGTACTCAAAGTTCCTTCCGCACAGCGGAGAGCGCTTCATATTCACACCCGGGCCGAGCAGGACGGAAACCTCTTGAGCCAGGCATTCCTCGCCGAGAGCCTGTCCCATTTTGAAAAGCAGCTCCCTGTCCCATGAGCAGGCGCTCAAGGACGCGGTTGGGAAGCAGGTCGCCGGATAGCTGTTACCGATACCTATCTTATCGTTTTCGGCATTCTGCTTTCTGAGTCCGTGCGGGCCGTCGCAGACCATTATCTCCGGTATGCCGAGCCTTTCGACGCTCTTCAGGTGCCAGAAATCCTTGCCTGAGCATAGCCCCGCCTTCTCATCAAGGGTCATTTTTGAAATAAGTTCCTGATATTTCAGCATTGGATCACCTCTCATTTATTCTTCAGGTTCTTCCGTTGATTCATCTATACCGAGTATTTCATCCGCCCGGGCGGCGTCTATCTTGTCAACGCTTTTGAGCTTTTTATTTATGATACCGTTTCTCTTCTGCGCCTCGGTGAGGGTCCTGCCCGCCTCTTCTATCTTTTTCTGCGCCTTGTCAAGCACAAGGCTGAACTTTTCATACTGCGCCCTGGTGACCTCAAGGAGCCTGCGCACCTCGTTCGCCTTTTCATTTATCGCGACCGCCCTGAAGCCCATTGAAAGAGAGTTGAGCAGGGCGATTATCGTAGTCGGTCCGGCGATCATTATATTTTCACGCTGTATCCTTTCGACTATTCCGTTTGGCGAGGAGGTTATCTCCGCATAGAGCCCCTCTGTAGCGAGATACATTATAGCGAACGGCGTCGTCTCGGGAACATTTATGTACTTTTTGATTGTCTTTGCCTCGCCAAGAACTCTGTCCTCAAGCGCCTTTCTCGCGGCTCTGAGTGCGTCGGCGTCGGCTGTATCAGCCGCCTCGCACACGCGGCGGTAATCCTCCATCGGGAACTTTGAATCTATCGGCAGGTAAATAAATTTGCCGCTCTCATCGCTCGAGGGTATCTTGACCGCAAACTCCACTATGTCCCTTGAACCGGGAACGGAGGAATAATTGCGGATATACATATTCGGTATGGTCTGTTCGAGTATGCCTTCAAGCTGAACCTCTGCCCAGGTGCCCCTCGCCTTGACGTTGGTGAGCACCCTGTTGAGCGCGGTCACGTTTGTGGTCACGCCCGAGGAGAGCTCCTTCATCTCGCCGAGAGACTTATACACATTTTCAAGCTGTTCGGAGACCGTTTTGAACGAGGAATCAAGCCTTGCAGAAAGAGTCGAGGTCAGCTTTTCGTCAACCGTGGCCCTCATCTGATCGAGCTTCTTCTCGTTGCTCTCCTGCATTTTGGTGATGGCTGAGTCAAGAACCCTCGTCTGGCGCTCATTCTGGTCGGCGTTGTTTTCGCGTATGACGTTCAGAGAATCGGTCATATCCTTGTTGAGCTTCATTATCATTTCATAGTTCTGCCTGGTCATATTCTCCAGCTTGTCCGACATGACGCGCAGGCTCTCGCCGGTCTCCCGGCGATTTCGTTCAAACTCCTCCGAGCTTCTCGAAAGAGTCTGCCCCGCAAGCGTGTTCACCTGCGCAATCTGTTTTTCAAGCTC
>JAFSXA010000016.1 GCA_017450135.1 Clostridia bacterium
TATCGGTACCTGCGAAACGGTACACTCGGCGGCAAGAGGCGAGAACATCACGGTCATTTTCGTCAACAACGCGATATACGGTATGACCGGCGGGCAGATGGCGCCCACCACGATGCCCGGTCAGGTCACTCAGACCTCGCCTTACGGCAGAGACGTTGCGACCGTCGGCTATCCGGTCAAGGTCTGCGAGCTGCTCTCAAACGTTGACGGAGCCGCCTATGTCGAAAGGGTTGCCGTAAACGACGTAAAGAACATCAAGAACGCCAAGAGAGCCATCAAAAAGGCTTTTCAGAATCAGATCGAGGGCAAGGGCTTCTCACTCGTAGAGGTAATTTCCACCTGTCCGACGAACTGGGGCATGACGCCTCAGAAGGCTCTTGAATGGGCTGAAGAGAATATGATACCTTATTATCCGCTCGGAGTTTATAAGGATATCTATGCACAGGAGGAACTGAAATGAGCAATACGTGTAATATGCTTTTCGCCGGCTTCGGCGGTCAGGGAATTCTCTTCGCAGGTAAATTCCTTGCTTATAAGGGACTTATTGAAGGCAAGCAGGTGAGCTGGCTGCCGTCATACGGCCCCGAGATGCGCGGCGGCACCGCCAACTGCTCGGTAATAATCAGCGATACCCCGATCGGCTCGCCGATAGTCAGCAAGCCGGATGTGCTTGTCGCAATGAACCTTCCCTCGCTCGATAAATATGAGAACGACGTGGTCGGCGGAGGAAAGATCTTCATCGACTCCACGCTGATAACGAGGAAGATAAACAGGACGGACGTCGACGTATACTACATCCCCGCAACAAAGCTCGCCGACGAAAACAACATGAAAACTCTTGCCAATATGATCATAACCGGGAAGGTGCTCAGAGAGGTCCCGGAGTTTTCCATGGAGAATACAAAGGCCGCGCTTGAAAAGGTCGTGTCGGCGCGTCACCGCGATCTGCTTGACGTGAACGTCAGCGCCGTCAGCACGGGCTATGAATACGGAGAGTGATCGCATGAGAATAAGCTGTGTTCAGCTCGACATGAAGCTCTGCGAGAATGAGTACAACTATTCGCGCGCCGAGGAGCTCATACGCAGGACGGTGCAGACGGACAGCCCGGACGTTATCCTTCTCCCCGAGACCTGGACGAGCGGGTACTATCCGCGTGTAAATCTCGAGGACTACTGCGACCGTGACGGTGAGACTCTGAAAAACAGGTTTTCGGCTCTCAGCCGTGAGCTGAAGGTAAATATCGTTGCCGGCAGCATCGCAAATATAAAGGACGGAGGTATTTACAACACTTCGTTTATATTTGACCGCGGGGGGAACTGCGTTGCCGAGTATGACAAGACGCATCTTTTCACACCGATGGACGAGCACAGATACTTTGAATTCGGCGGCCGCGTAGTCAGCTTTGAGCTCGACGGAGTGGAATGCGGAATAATTATCTGCTACGATCTGCGCTTTCCCGAGCTTATCCGCACGCTTGCTCTTAGGGGCATCAAGGTGCTTTTCATGGTTTCACAGTGGCCCGATAAGCGCGTTCCGCATCTGCTGACCCTTACTAAGGCGAGGGCTGTTGAGAATCAGATGTTCGTCGCCTGCTGCAATTCCTGCGGAACGGCAGGGGATACGGTTTTCGGCGGCAATTCGCAGATAATCGACCCGTGGGGCGAGGTGCTCTGCCGCGCAGGCTCTCAGGAAGAGGTGATCACCGCGGACTGCGATCTGAGTGTGATCAACGATATCAGAAATTCCATAAACGTGTTTAACGACAGAAAACCAAATCTATATAATATTTGAAAAGAGGTTATTATAATGAGCTACAATTTTCCTGTAACAAGAACCACACATCCCAAGGAGAAGCCCGATCAGAAGGCGCTCGGCTTCGGCCGCTATTTCACCGACCATATGTTCATGATGGACTATGACGAGGGTCAGGGCTGGCACGACGGCAGGATCATCCCCCACGAGCCGATCACCATCGAGCCGGCTTCCTGCGTGCTGCATTACGCGCAGATGATGTTCGAGGGTATGAAAGCGTATAAGACTCCCGACGGCAAAGTCCAGCTCTTCAGACCGGACATGAACGCGGCGAGACTCAACAGAACCAACGACCGTATGTGCATACCGCATCTCGATCAGGAGATATTCTTTGCGGCCATCCGTCAGCTTATCGAAGTTGATAGTGATTGGATCCCCTCGGAGCCGGGCACTGCGCTCTACATCAGACCGTTCATTTTCGGCGACGAGGTCTCCTTCAGCGTGCTTCCGGCGAAACACTACCGCTTCATTGTTATCCTCTGCCCGGTCGGCTCATATTACGCGGCCAACGACGGCGGCCTCTCGGCGACAAGGATCTACGTTGAGGATGAGTACATCCGCGCTGCGGTCGGCGGCACCGGCTTCGCAAAGTGCGGCGGAAACTATGCCGGCGGCATGGCGGCGTCCGCAAAGGCTATGACGAAGGACTGCAAGGACGTTCTCTGGCTTGATGCGGTTGAGCACAAGTATGTTGAAGAGATCGGCACATCAAACGCCTTCTTTATGATCGGCGACGAGGTTATCACTGCTCCGCTCATGGGAACCATCCTTCCCGGTATCACAAGGGATTCCGTAATCCAGCTTCTCAAAAAGTGGGGAGTCAAGATCTCCGAAAGGCGTCTTACGATCGATGAAGTTGTCGAGGCTTCAAAGAACGGAACTCTCAAAGAGGTATTTGCCAGCGGTACAGCCGCAGTTATATCTCCGATCGGCTGTCTCTATTACATGGGCGAGGATCATCAGGTTGCAGACGGAAAGGTTGGCCCTGTTGCTCAGAAGCTTTATGACACTCTGTACGGCATCCAGACCGGCAGCATCAAGGACGACATGGGCTGGACAGTTCAGCTTTGATCGGAAATAAAATGATTATTGACTCTCATTGCCACATATATCCCGATAAAATAGCGGAGAAGGCGTCTGAGAATACGGGTAGATTCTACGGGCTCGATATGAATTACGACGGCAAGGTCTCGACCCTGCTCAGACTGGGCGCGGCCGCAGGTATCGACCGTTACATAGTTCAGTCGGTCGCGACCTCGCCGCGTCAGGTCAGCTCAATAAACCGTTTTATTGCCGATACCGTTAGTGTGCACAGCGACTGTATGTACGGCCTCGGTACCCTGCACCCGGAGAGCGAGGATATTGAGCGCGACGTGAATGAGCTCGTCTCGCTTGGCCTCGGAGGGGTCAAGCTCCATCCCGATATACAGAGCTTCAAGCTTGATGATTACAGATGCCTGAGGATATATGAGCTGTGCGAAAAGAAGGGACTCCCGATGCTGATACATACGGGTGACAGCAGATTTGATTTTTCCAATCCGAACAGGCTCGTTCCGATCCTCGATATCTATACCGGGCTTCGGATAGTCGGAGCCCATCTCGGAGGCTGGTCGATGTGGGAGGACGCCTCCCTGCAGCTCAGCGGAAGGAAGAACTTCTACGTTGACTGCAGCTCATCGTTCTATGCCCTCTCCGACGATAAGCTCAGGGAGATAATTTACCGATACGGAACCGACAGAGTCCTTTTCGGTACGGACTATCCGATGTGGAATCCCGAGACCGAGCTCAAACGCTTCCGTTCTCTCGGCTTCTCGGCAGAGGAGGAGGAGAGAATGCTCTGCAAAAACGCGATCGAGGTGTTTTCCCTGAGTGTCTGATAGACAGATAAGTCCGTACCCGGCGAATTCGGGTACGGACTCTGAAGATCATATTATTTGGTTTATTCTACCGATAATCGGAGGTGCCGAATATGAGTAAAGTGAAAAAGGGTAAAAGCTCCGGCGCGATCCTGCTGATCATAGCCGTTGTATTCGTAATCGCCGCCGCTGCGGTCGCGTTCAGATTCTACGGCAAGTACATATATAAGGCTGTAGTCATCGGCGATGAGAAAGCGGTCATGATTTCGGAGAATGTTTACAGGGCATCAAAGGACAGCGGCCCCGAAGACTTCGATATCTATATGTCGAGGCACGGCTGGGAGAAGCTCGAGGGCAGCTCGAATATCCTGCGCTACCGGAAGAACGGGACGGTCAATAGCTACACAGGCGTGTATAAAACTCTGTACTATGAGATCGACCTGCTCGAGTCGAAGCAGGCGGCTGAGGAAGCGACCGGAAGCCTCTATGATTCCTCTGGAAATCTGATAACCTCAGAGTAATTTTCGTCAACCGTGCTCTCTTGATGAAATTTATCGTTATTTTCTCTTGACATTGGCGCCGAGTTATGATATGATAACAAGCGTTCAAGGCGCTGCTATGGCTCAGTCGGTAGAGCGCATCCTTGGTAAGGATGAGGTCACCGGTTCAATTCCGGTTAGCAGCTCCAAAAGACGGTTGCATTTGCAGCCGTCTTTTTTTACGCTTACAGCGATATTTTTTCGGGGATACCTCCGTGCTCCATGGATTCGTCAGCCTTAAAAACCGTCAGATGCCCCTTGACGGAATCGCTCAGAGGGGTGCAGGATATCGAGGGAGTATCTCCGCTGATATAGCGGACAAAATCCTCGGTGAGGGCAAGGTCGCCGCCACCGTGGGAATCGCCGGGTGCA
>JAFSXA010000160.1 GCA_017450135.1 Clostridia bacterium
CGTTATGAGTCAGCTTTTTGCCGCATTTGATGCAAAACCGATCCATTATTTTTCTATCTTGCAAAGATACATGGCGCAGTCATGCTTATCGAGACGGAGGTTGAATATCTCTTTCCTGACTCCGAGATCCTCGCCGGTGAAGACGTCCTTCATACGCAGGCCGTATCCGTCAGCAACCTGGAGGCCGATATCGTCAAAGAAAAGGCGGCAGTCACGGTCGTCCATATCGGTAAGATTTGTGAAAAGCACGGCAACCTCATTGTCTGAAAGAAGCTTTACAAAGGTCGGGCACTCCTCCTCAAGGCCCCTTGCGACGTAAGCCGGACGTCCCTCTTCGTCCTGATTGATCCTTATCATGTCCTTGTTTGTAAGGAGCTTGAGGGTGGTGTCGTTGATCTTTCTGATATCACAGCCGATCATCAGGGGCGATGAGAACATACACCACAGGGCGAATTCGGTTTTATAGTCAATATCGTACTGCTTGCGCTCGCTCTCATCAAGGTGGTCGTCAGCTACGTTGCCGAAGCCGTACATGCCACAGGTGAGCATATCGATATCGTTGAAGCAGCCGGGTCCGGAGTAAGGAAGATTCTCGACCTGGCTGAGGGCGATCTCCTTCATACGCGGATAATTATCAAAAATATCTCCGGTCGAACGGTACATATGAGCACCCGCAGAACGCGCCCAGGTGTTGACTCCGTCACAGCCCCAGTTGCACGCAGAGAAAAGTATCTCCCTGCCGCACATCTTCAGCGCCATAGCCATCTTCCTGTACAGAACGCTGCCGACGGCGTTTTCCGGCTTGAAGCAGTAATCGTATTTGAGGAAATCACAGCCGTACTCGGCAAAGGTCTTCGCGTCAAGGAACTCATGGTCGAAGCTGCCCGGGAAATCGTCGCAGGTCCTCGTGCCGCAGCAGGAATACATTCCGAATTTGAGGCCCTTTGAATGTACGTAATCGCTGACGTACTTCATGCCGTTGGGGAATTTCTGCTTGTCGGGGACGATCTTTCCGGACTGCGGATCGCGCTGCTTTTCGCTCCAGCAATCGTCAATGACAAGGTATTCATAACCGGCGTCGAGAAGTCCGAGCTCAACCATCTTGTCGGCGGTCTCCATGATCATTTTTTCATCGATCTTTCTGCCGAAGGTGTTCCAGGTGTTGAAGCCCATTGGCGGTTTTTTTGCAAGCATAATCAATACTCCTTTTCATTTTATCAAAAATAACGGTACATTTTCGTGTACCGTTATCTTGTTTTTTCATCACCGAAAATAATGGTGGATGTTTTCAGTATACATTTGATGTCAAGCCAGACAGACTGGTTTTCGATATAATCAATATCCCAAGCAGCCTTTTCCTCGGGGAGGAGCTCGTAGCCGCCGTTGACCTGCGCCCAGCCGGTAAGCCCCGGCTTTACAAGCAGGCGCTGATCGAAGCCGATAATATACTCGGCGAATTTTTTGTAAAACACTTCCCTCTCCGGCCGGGGGCCGACAAGGCTCATACTGCCGTTGAGGATGTTCCAGAACTGGGGCAGCTCGTCAAGATGGGTCTTCCTGAGCACGGAACCGATCTTAGTGACGCGCTCGTCGCGCCTGTCCGCCCACTTCGCGCCGTCCTTTTCGGCGTCGTTGACCATTGAGCGGAATTTATAGATCATAAATTTTCTGCCGTTTCTGCCGACCCTCTCCTGACTGTAAAAAACGGGGCCCTCTGAATCGAGCTTTACGAGAACGGATATTATCAGCATCGGGATAAGGAAAAGAATAAGCCCGACTACCGATATCAGTATATCTATGATCCTCTTGACAGCGGCATAGAGCGCACTGTCATTCACCTTGCCGACTTCACGCATAACGATCTTGCGCTGTCCGTCAACTTCGGTAAAACGGACGTTCGCATTCACGATAGGCGTGTTGGCATAGGGCGACGCAGTATTCTTATTTATCTCAACTTCTGTAGACATTTAACAACCTGCCATTTTAAATATTCGCTTACCTGAATAATTATAACACCTGCGTACGCAATAATCAATAAGAAAATAATGTAGTTTTATAAAATAATTTTCCTGAACCATTCCGCAGACCGCTTCGCCCACCCTGTCAGGGGCGCGCATACCTCGACCATATCGCGCGATTCAAAGACGATCTCATTACCGAGCGAAAAGCCGTGGCCGCCGCGCGAAAAGATATGCAGTTCAAAATCAACGCCGTTCTGCGCAAGTGCGGACGCATAGCCGAGAGAGTTTGATATCGGCACGATGCTGTCGTCGGCGGCGGCGCAGATAAATGTCGGCGGAGTATCTTCGCTCACCGCTTTATCCGCCGGAGGTATCGGGAATACAAGAACGTCCTCCGCCTTCTTTGAAATACAGGGATACAGCAGGATGCACGCCGACGGCCTGACGGACGCCTCGTTGGAGACAATTGCAGCCAGGTGGCCTCCGGCCGAGAATCCGCAGACGGCAATTCTTTCCGGATCCGTATGCCATTCGCCGCTTTTCTCCCTTATTATCTCAAGCGCACGCTTCGCGTCGCCGAGGGGGTCTTCAAAGCGGCAGTCCTTCCCCACGGAATAGCGCAGGACAAAGGCGTTGAAGCCCTGCGAGAGATACTCCACCGCCACAGGCTCAGCCTCACGGTCGGAGCACATATGATAGCCTCCGCCGGGTATTACGAGCATGGCGGGTCTGACCTTCATGTTCGGCATCTCGTCGGAGATATCCGGGATATACGCCGTGAGCGTCGCGTTCTTTTCTTCATTGATGATGATTTTTTCAATTTTCATAGCTTACTCCTCAAAATCCTTGATATCTGAATATGATTTGAAAACATACCCGTTATCCGACAATATCTTTCTGTCAGAAAACGCACGGTCGATTCCCCTTACAACGCACAGCTCCGGCTCCTCAGCACAGCGCGTCCTGAGCCCGAGTCTGTTCTGAATGTATTCATCGATCCCTCTGAGCATCGCTCCGCCGCCGGTGACGATTATGCCGTTGGTAAGTATATCGGCGTTAAGCTCCGGCTGTGTGCTCTCGAGCAGGAGCCTTATACCCTCGATTATCTGCTCAAGGTGCTCCCTGATGCACAGAAAAATGTCCGTTGATGAGATTTCTATACTTCTCGGAAGCTTGGACAGATAGTCCTTGCCGACAGCTCTGACGGCAAGCTCGGCATCCGGAAATTTCGCGGCGCCCACCTGCTTTTTGACCGATTCGGCTGTCACGTCGCCTATGACGGTGTCCTTTTCCCTTCGCGCAAAACGGCAGATATCCTCGTCAAAGGTCTTGCCTGCGACCCCGAGGGAGGACGAGACGGCTATGCAGCCGCCCGTAACTATGGCAAGGTCAGTAGTCCCTCCGCCGATGTCGACTATCAGCACACCGGTATGATCGTGAATATCGACCCCGGCTCCGATCGCGGCGGCGAGAGGTTCCTCGATAACGCAGGCCTTCGACGCCCCTGATTTGGTCGCAAGCTCGGCGACCGTGCGCTTCTCCAGCTCTGAAACGCCGGCAGGTACGCTGATGATAACCTCGGGCTTGAATATCCTGTTTCCGCAGAGCTTCTGTATATAGTGCCTGAGCATATGCTCGACCGCGTCATAATCGTAGACCGTGCCCTCGCGCACAGGCCGCACCACCGTGATTGAGTCCGGCGCTTTACCTATCATCCTGTAGGCGTCCCTGCCTATGGCTATTATCCTGTCGTCAAAGGTATCGTATGCGATGACCGAGGGCTCCTTTATCTTTACTCCCCTGCCGTGAACCGCGGCAAGAACGGTAGACGTACCGAAGTCAAAGGCTATCTTTATCCCCGCCATATTCACACCTCCGTATTATCACTGTCTTTTTCCGTTACGGCGAGAGCCGCAGTCAGGCAATAGACTGCACGTGCGCCGTTGAGAAAAAGCATCTTGCCGCATTCGTTCAGCGTGTTGCCCGTAGTCCTTACGTCGTCGACGAGCAAAACCGTCTTGTCCCTGATATCGCAGCGGCTGTCAACGTCAAAAACACCGAGCAGGTTGCCGCTTCTTTCAACAGCGCGGCAGTCGTGCTGATTGTATGTATCATACAGCTTTATGAGCAGATCCCTGCCCAAAGGTACGCCGAGCTCTTGAGAAATACGGCGGGCCAGCAGGTAGCTCTGGTTGTAGCCCCTTTTCCTGAATGCTCTGCGGTTCAGCGGAATGTAAGCCACATAGTCAAAGGAAACGTCGGGGAACCTCGCACGGCAGGTCTCCGCCATAAGCCCGGCGAGACATCTGGAGTTCAGCCTCATACTGCGGAACTTGAAATCATGGATACATTTTTTGACACTGCCGGTATAGTAGAGCGGCGAGGCGGCAGAGTCGTAATAGCCGCCGTGTCTGCCGTTGCAGGAGCATCTGTCCTTCTGCGCCCCGCAGTGCGGACAGGTTTCCCCTGTTATAAACGGAAGCTCCTGCTCGCAATTGCCGCAAATATATTCGCACGGAGCAGTCAGCGCTCCGCAGAAAACGCACCTGTTCGGGAAGAAAAGGCACATAATATACTCTAAGATATATTCACTCTTCCTCATGCCCGTCCTCTTCCTTCAAAAAATAACCGAGTGCGGAATACCTCTTTGTCTTGCTGTTGTTCAAAGTCATCTCCCTGACTGTTCCCTCAGTACCGACAAGTATCATGAGCTTTTTTGCCCTTGTGACTGCGGTATAGAGCAGATTTCTGTAGCACAGCCGCGGATTGACCGCCATGACCGGCATTATGACGGCGTCGAACTCGTTTCCCTGGCTCTTATGAACAGTCACCGCAAAGGCGTGTTCGAGCTCGCCGAGCCCGTCTAAGCCGTATTCGACCCTTCTGCCGTCGAAATCAACGGTCAGCACGGCGTCGAGGCTGTCTATTTCCGTGATCAAGCCGATATCTCCGTTAAAGACGCCCGAGCCCTCCTCAGCGCCCCTGCTCCACATTATATCATAATTGTTCTTGATCTGCATCACCTTGTCGCCCTCGCGGAATATGCGTCCGCCGAAGACGACCTCATTTTTGCCCTTTGCCGGAGGATTCACCCTCTCCTGCAGATACCTGTTCAGCCTGACCGAACCGGTATCGCCCTTGCGCGAAGGGCACAGCACCTGGATATTTTCAAGCGGAGAATAGCCGTAGCTCCCGGGTAGCCTCTCGGCGTACAGATCCGCTACCGTGCGCACCGTGGCGTCCGGCGTTGTGCGCTTTATAAAGAAAAAATCGTTGTCGCGCGAGGCGAGATCCGGCATCCTGCCGGCAACGATGTCATGGGCGTTGGTAACTATACGGCTCTTTGAGGCCTGACGGAAGATCTTTTTCAGCTCCGATACCGGAAGGACTCCTGAGCTTATAAGGTCGCCGAGCACGTTTCCGGCTCCCACAGCGGGGAGCTGATCGGAATCCCCGACCATGATAAGCCTGCACCCGAGGGGAAGAGCGTTGACAAGGCTGGCAAACAGCCCGACATCCACCATCGACAGCTCGTCCACTATCAGAGCGTCCGCCTCAAGAGGATTCTTCATATTGCGTGAAAAAAAGGGCTTGTCGTTCTTGTCCCACTCCACCTCAAGCAGGCGGTGTATGGTCCTTGCCTCTTTACCGCTGATCTCGCTCATTCGCTTAGCGGCTCTGCCCGTAGGCGCCGCCAGGAGCACCCTCAGGCCGTCTTTTTCATAGAGCCTGATTATCCCGTTCAGGGTCGTCGTCTTTCCCGTTCCGGGGCCGCCCGTGAGTATGAGTATCCCCTTTTCGACGGCGGTGACTATCGCGTCTCTCTGGTTTTCGTCAAAGACAATGCCCTCGTCCTTTTCTATCTCCTCAATATCGCGCATAAGCGTAGGCTTGCCTGCGGGAGGGAATCTCAGCATGATCCTTATCCGTTCGGCGGCAGAGCTCTCCGCCTCGTAGATCTCAGGCAGAAAGACAAAGCTGACGCCGTTTATCGGCTTCAACACAAGCCTTTTGTCCTCGACAAGCTGAGCTATAATCTCCCCGACCGAGGCCTCGTCCGTCTCAAGCAGAGAACAGCAGGGCCTTTTCAGCTTTTCGACCGGCAGGCAGGTATGCCCGTTGTGCAGATTGTGCCTGACTGTATGTATTACTCCGGCCTTCATCCTGAAAACCGGCTCCGGCTTTTCAGGCAGAGCGGCGGCTATTGCGTCAGCCCTGTCAAAATCTATGCCTATCCTCTCCGCACAGAGGGTGTACGGATTTGACGCCACTATCCTGTCGCAGTCCGGACCGAGCGCCCGGTACGTTTTCAGACATTCAGCAGGCGTCATCCCGTATCTTTCGAGCGAGATCATTATCTGCCTGACGGCAAACTGCTCGTTGAAGGAATTGCTCATCTTCCGTGCCCGTTCGATGGATATTCCCTTTATGGAGGCGAGCTTTTCCGGATGCTTTTCCAGCACCTCAAAGGTATCGTCGCCGAAGCGCTCTATGATTTTACGTGCGGTCTTTTCCCTGATGCCGCTGACCGCGCCCGACGCAAGATATTTATACAGCTCCGCCGAGGTCGACGGCATACTGCGCTCGCACAGCTGGGCGCGGAACTGCCTGCCGAAGGTCGGGTGTGACGTCCAGTTGCCCCTGAGCCTCAGCTTTTCGCCCGAGGCGACTGCGGGGAGCACCCCGACGACCGTCACGAGCTCATCTTCTGTTGAAAGATCGAGCACGGTAAAGCCGTTTTCGTCATTGTGGAAGGTGACGTCCTCGACAGTACCGCTGATCTCTGTCAGCTCCTCATACATCTCCATTACCGTTATCCATAAAAAATTCAAGCTCCTCCGGCGTGCAGACACTGACTCCGCTGCCGCGGGACATCCGCCTTGCCGACATGATATCGGCGTCGGCGCC
Organism: Clostridia bacterium; assembly: GCA_017450135.1. GTDB lineage: Bacteria > Bacillota > Clostridia > Oscillospirales > Acutalibacteraceae > CAG-488. The sequence goes on from JAFSXA010000160.1 coordinate 6,870, forward strand.
CCGGCAGTCGAGCACGACGATATGCTTCTCCCCTGCGCCGGAAACTATCCTTTTAAGCCTGGCTCCGTTTATTATCCTGCACAGCTCTGTTTTATCGGCCGTTACGGTTATAATATACCTCTCCGCTCCGCCTTTGCCGAACGGAATAAGCATGGCGCAGTACAGCACGGCCGTGATTCCGATAAAGACAAATCCCGCCGCTATGCCGTACAAAAAGCTCTCTGTCATAAAATCACCCCACTGATATTATATTCAGTGAGGGGCATCGTGTTATCGCAAGCAGACCTGTAAGCCGAGTTCTGTCTTTTAAGGCGGTCATCTATCCAGGCCGCAAGTTGCCCTGCGGCTCAAGCCACCCGTCGGACCGTTGGCCGAGCAAGCCGTGATCCTGTCGGTGTTGCCCCGAATAGGGTTTACATGACTGCGGCGGTTCCCCGCCCGTCGGTGAGCTCTTACCTCGCCTTTCCACCCTTACCGCGCGAACGCGGCGGTATATCTCTGTTGCACTGTCCCTAAGGTTACCCTCGGCGGCCGTTAGCCGTTATCCTGCTCTGTGGGGCTCGGACTTTCCTCATGATACTCATGCGATCGCCCGGTCTGCTCGCCTCTTTATTTTAGAACAGTTTGAACACTTTGTCAATTTATTTGAAAATATTTTATAAATTCTTGATTATGCCCGATAATTATAGTAAAATGAATCGGAAAAGAGGCAGATAATAAATGAAAGACGTTTTTTTCAATGATTACAAAAAGAACGGCTCTTCCCGTCGGCCGAACGGCGAGCTGGACGAGCATGAGCTTGAAGAAAGGCTGAACCGGCGCAGATTCGATGAGATCATGGAGAACCAGCGCAGGGCGGCGGAGCTCTCCCCGGACGAGGGTGCGCCTGAGCACGTCCGCGACGGCGATAATTACCGGTACGAGCACCCCGAAACTCCCGAGGAACCGAAGAAAAAGAAGAAAAAGCGCGGATGCGGCTGCGGCTGCGGCAGCGCGTTCCTCTGCTTTATCCTCGTCATTGCACTGATCGCCGGCGGATCGCTCGGCTACCTGTGGATACTCTGCGGAAAGCCGCAGTATAATGAACCGGCCGAAAACAGGTACATAAGCGAAGCAAGCCTTGACTATAACACCCTGGTCAAAAACTATCTGCTGATAGGCTCAGACAAAGACAGTGAGAACACCTCGCGGTCAGACACGCTGCTGCTCGTCTCCATTGACACGGCGCATAATAAAATCAAGGTCACCTCCGTCATGCGCGATATGTGGGTACAGATCCCCGATCACAACAAGGCCAAGCTCAACGCCTCCTACGCCTACGGCGGCGCGGCTCTTGTGAAGGACACGATCGAATACAACTTTCATATCCGCATCGACGGATATTTCACGGTCGACTTTGAGATGTTCAAAAAGCTGATCGACGCCCTGGGCGGAGTTACGGTTGACATCACAGACAAAGAGGCTGAATTCATAAACAGGACCACTCACGCCAAGGTCAGCCCCGGAACAAACACACTCAACGGAGACTACGCACTGATCTACTGCCGGATAAGGAAGCTCGATTCCGACTTCATGCGC
>JAFSXA010000161.1 GCA_017450135.1 Clostridia bacterium
CTGGAGAATCAATTGCAGTATAAAGCGTGCGAGAGATGCCACCCGTGACCGTATCGAAGCAATACAGCTTATGAAAGCAACGACCCGATTGACGTATTTCAAAAATTGAAAGCGTCACATCGGGTCTTTTTCGTCCGTCGTGTTTGACAGCCCGGGGCTTTTATGAGAATTCTTCTGAATTTCTGCGCCAGTGGAAGAGGTACTGCTGAGCTATGCCCTCGACCCCGTGCGTACATTCGGGCAGACCCTCGGGATACATCTCTGCCATGATGCGTCGTACCCACACGTCCACCGGGAAGGCGTCCATACGCCCGCAGCCGTACAGCAGGGTGCATTCTGCGACCTTTGCGCCCACGCCTTTTATCTTTATCAGCTCGGCGCGCGCCTCGTCCATGTCCATGGTTTTCAACTCGTCGAGCCTGACCTCGCCGCCGGCGACCTTACGCGCCGCGTCTATAATATACTTGGCTCTGAATCCGGCGCGCAGAGGCGACAGATCCTCCGGCTCGAGCGGACTGAGCCTCTCCGCCCCGGGAAAGGAAAAATCGCCGCCGCCGAGATCGTCGCCGAAGGCCGCGCAGAGCCGCTCGATTATGCCCTTGATCCTCGGGATATTGTTGTTCTGGGAGATTATGAAGGAGCACAGAGCCTCCCACGGCTCCTGGCGGAGGATATGAATGCCGCTGTATTCGTGTATCGCCATGCTCAGCCATTTGTCGCTGCATAGCCTTTCGCAGATGGCGTCATAGTCCGTGTTGAGGTCAAGGTACTCCGCCCACAGCATTTCGTCGCCGTCGCGGATATCGCCGGTGACGGTCAGGGTGTCGCCTTCCTTTGCAATGTCGACCGCCCTGCCGAAGGCTATGCCGTGCCACGCGCCGTTCTCCTTTCGGCTCCAGCGGAACGCCTGACCGCAGTCAAGGCTCAGCGCTGGGTCGAATGAGCCGCAGCGCAGGTATTTAACAGCATTTTCATATCTTTCGATCTTCATAATACACCTCGCAATACTCTGTCGGATGAAATAAATATTCATTTTGTAACTTTTTGTTGCTTTTGGTTTGTCAAGGCTTATCTCAGAATAAATTGCACAAACTTTCCGCGGATTTTTATCGGTTTTTTCTATCTTTTTTTGTTAAAAAATACTTGACATAATTTTCGGCACAATGTGAAATAATTAACGAACTTTTGTTTTTAACAGCTTTTTTGGTGGAAAATTAAGCAAAATCAAGGGTTTTAAAGAAAATTATCCACACTTTCAACATAGTTTTCAACAGTGCAGGACAAAAACCTTGAGTTTTCCACACTTCCACAAGCTGTAGGATTTTTGTAATTCTGTGTCGAAAAATATGCAGTTTACATTGTATATTTTTAATCGCCGGTGACAACAATATTTAATGTATATAGCTTTGAATCACGTTTGCCGGGAGCGTTAAGGCGGTTCGGCGCGTCATTCTCGGCAGTATTTTTCAGAAAGCTGGTGTCCAAATGATACAGGGAGTCAACCATCGGGTCGTCGAGGTGACGAAGCCCGAATGCGACTATTTTGAAAGAGTGATTTTTTTCGTCAAGCCGGAGTTTTCCGCGGTCAGCGAGGGTACGCTGAAGGAGCGCGCGAGCGAGATAGCCGGTGACGCGGGCGCGCCTCCGCCGACCAAGCTCAGGCAGAGCCGGATGCTTTTGGCCGCAAGGCTGCTGTGCGCCGCCATGTTCGGCGCCGCGGTCGCAGTCATAATAGGCAGATTTGCGGCTTAAGACCCGGCGGCGTGTCTGCAAAAATCTTTCATGACGCACTCGCCGCATTTCGGCCTGCCGGATATGCAGACGGCTCTGCCGTGCAGAACACAGCGGTGGCAGAAGTTGTTGCTCTCCTCCGGCGGCAGCAGGGGGATAAGCTCCCTTTCCACCTTGACGGGGTCCCTGGTATCGACAAGGCCGAGCAGGTTTGTTATGCGGATAAGGTGGGTGTCGGCAACAACGGCGGGTTTGCCGTAGACGTCGCCGCAGATTAGGTTTGCCGTTTTTCTCCCGACTCCGGGCAGAGAGGTAAGATCCTCAATGTTATCGGGGACCGTGCCGCCGAATTTTTCCAAAAGCATACGCGACATGGCAATCAGATCCCGGGCCTTCGCGCGGAAAAAGCCGCAGGAGTGTATCAGCCCCTCAACGTCGGCGACGTCGGCCTTTGCAAGCTCCGAGGGAGTGGGATATTTTTCAAACAGCGCCGGGGTGACCATGTTCACCCTGGCGTCTGTGCATTGAGCGGACAGGCGCGTTGCCGCGAGCAGCTGGAACGGCGTTCCGTATTCGAGCGAGCAGAGCGCGTCGGGGTATTCGTTTTTGAGCGCGTTGACCGCCCTCAGCGCAGTCTCCTGTTTTGTCATAAGCCGACCTCCGTTCGTTTTTCAACATTATACAACAATTTTTTCATTAAATAAAGATATTGGGTATTATGGATTGAAAAAAAGTTTTGTTTATGATATGATAAACACATCAAAAAATAATCGGGGGTAGTATTGATGAACAAAATGAAAGTTTTGGCAATAATATCCGCGCTCGCAATCGCCGTATGCTCGTTTTCTTCCTGCGGAAACGCATCGACTCCGGGCGCTAAAAATGATGATGAAGTAAAGGAGACGCCCGAAACCATCGAGCTTGTCAGCGACAACACGATAGTTGAGGACGTTACATCAATAACCGGCGCGACCGATCCTTCGGGCAAGGTCACGGATTCCGTCGGCATCAACGACAAGCAGGGGCACAAGATATATTCCACCGGTCAGATCGACGTCGGGGGCGATACCATTTACACCACCGGCAAAAAGGCGACCACCGGCGATATTCTTTACACCAAGAACAAGACGGACTCCTTCGGCAATATAATCTATTACACCGGCAAATATGATAAGAACGGCAAGCTCACGCTGACGGCGACCACCGAGGCGCCGGACTACACCTCAAACGAAACTCCCAAGGCGGCTATCGTTCAGGGCAGTACTACCACCACCAAGACCGTCGGTGAAAAGGCGAACAGCAAGATCAGGATAAACGACGCCGAGTGCAAGTTCACAAAGTATTTCGGCGGTTCGGGAGTTGATACGTTCGCGGCGTCCGATTCATGCAAGGACGGCGGCTTTGTCGTTGCGGGAACGTCGAGCTCCAAGGACGGCGACTGCGCAGACGCCGACAAGGATTGGGGAACTGTTCACGGCGTTGTCGCCAAGTATTCGGCGGACGGCAAGCTTGAATGGAAATACGCCGCAGGCGGAGATTCCTATCTGTTCTTCTACGATGTGACCGTACTCAAGGACGGCACTGTCATTGCTGTCGGCGACAATTATTCGAGCGATTCGGACGCGCCCTCGCATTCAGCAATGTTCTCGGGCTATATAGTCCGCCTCGACGAGGACGGCAAGCTCATGTGGAGCTATTCCTTCCCGGGTGACGGCAAGTCAAACGGCGAATACATCAGCACGGTCAAGGCGACTCCTGACGGCGGCTTCGTAGCAGGCGGCAAGGCGGATTCCACGGCGGGCTTCTTCTCCGGCACAAAGGAGAAGGGCTCCAAGGCTTTCGTTTTCAAATTTGATAAAAACTGCAACCTTAAGTGGAGAAGGATACTCACCGGCTCCAAGTCAAACGATATAGCGGCGATAGATGTCAACAGCAGCGGCGAGATCTATGCTTGCTGCGTCACAACGTCGACGGACGGCGATTTCTCGGCGATCAGGCTCAGCTCCGCGGCTACCAAGAACACGGTTCTCCTAAAGCTCTCCAAGAACGGCGACCTCAAATGGGCCAAGTATCTTGAGGGCTCGGGCAACAGCGAGTTCAAGACCGTCTTCGCCACCTCCGACGGCGGCTGTATAGTCGGCGGCTCTTACACGATAATCGGCGTTGCCAACGGTATTTATTCCATGAATTACGGTCAGAGCGACGGCTACGTCATCAGGTATAATTCGGACGGCGACGTCTGCTGGTCGAGAACTGTCGGCGGCACAAAGGCCGACTACATCAACGCGGTAGCCGAGGTCGAGGGCGGATACGTAATAGCCGGCACCACGTCCTCAAACGATATGGACTTCCAGGGTCAGAAGATCGGCGGCGGCTCCGACGGATTTATCATGTATCTTAACAATCAGGGCAAGACCACCGCGACTGTCATTCAGGACGGCACGGCGGACGACGGCTCGACGAGCGTCTGCGTGCTCAAGGACGGCTCCGTCGGCGTTGCCGGCTGGACAAAATCCAAGGACAACGCTTTTGCCGGCTCGGGGGCTTCGGCGCAGAGCAAGGCTTTTGTCAGCAGATATACAGCCCTCACCGAAAAATCCAAATAACGGCGGTCGGTCAGCTTCGGCGAATACGACGTTTTTTCTCCCTCGCCGTACCTTTGTACTGTCTTCGGTCGAAGAAAACGCCGTCTTCATCCGAATCTGACCGCCCTTGATTGAAACTTTCGGCGAACACGACGTTTTTCCTCCCTCGCCGTACCTTTGTACTGCCTTTGGTCGGAGAAAACGCCGTCTTCATCCGAATTTGCCGCCATTGATCGAATATTCGGCGAAAACAAATAATATAAAAAACAAGGTGCAGAATTTTGAAAATCTGCACCTTGTTCAAGTATAAGGAAAAGCCTCCTCGAGGGACTGAAAGAGCTCTTTTTTATTTCGACAAATTTGTATTTGTTTGGATAAAATTGCACATTCAAAAATCGTGCATTGTTAACATAATTCCGGCAAGGCTCACTGTTACCGGTCGTAGGGGCTGACGACCTCGGCAGCCCGTCAGATTCTGCTGATTTTTAAAGGGTCGCCGAGTCGTCGACCCCTACAAGTGCGTACAGTCGGCTTTGCCGATCTTTACAGACAAAGTGCGTATTTTTATTTTTAAAACACCTCAACAAATCCCGGTTTGTCGATACCGCGAGAATACGTGAAGCGCAATTGCTTTGCGTTGTTCTTGTCCGCCTTTTTGTTATGTCAAGAGGGGACGCGCTACGCTTTTTTGATATATATCGCTATGGCGGTCATGTCGTCGCGGCGCTTGCCGAGCCGCCGTTCGCAGGCGCTGTTGACGATGAATCTTGCAAGCTCGTCCGGTTCTCCGTTCCCCCACGATCTGAGATCCTGCTTGATTTTTTCTACGTTGTCGCCGAGCGCACCGTCCGACGCCATAAGGATTATATCGCCCTTGCCGAGGCGTGCCGAAGCGGTCGCAAATTCAACTCCGCTCAGGATCCCGAGCGGGAGCGACGCTCTCTCAAGCTCTGCGACCTTTCCGTTATGACGTACAAACGTGGCGGCGGCGCCGGCCTTCATAAAATATGCGTTGCCGGTGCAAAGGTCAAAGCAGTTCACGTCAAGGGTGGCGAGCGATTCGTCTCCGCTCTTCACGAGCAGGGCGGAGTTTATGATCGGCAGCGCACTTTCAAAACCGACGCCCGATTGGATCAGCTTTGCAAAAAGCTCTGCGGCCATGGCGGAATCAACGGCGGCTCGTTTGCCCGTGCCCATGCCGTCGCTGAGCACGGTAATATATCTGCCGTTTTCGTCGCGGAAGCTGCGAAAATAATCTCCGCAAACTCTGCCGTCGTCCGCGGGGCGGCTGAATGCGCCCACGCTGACGGTATAGATCGGCTTTTGCCTGAAATCGAGGACTGCCGAAGTCTCGCCCTTTTCAAGCGACGGTAGGTCAAGCTGAACGCCGAGGGCGGACGATACGGCGGCGGTCAGCGCGGTCACATTGAAATTTTCCGACGGCGGCGAGATGATAAGTCGGGCGCGGCGCCTGCCCAGAGCGTCGCGCGAACATTCGGCTCCCAGGGCTTCAAGCCCGAATTCTTCCGCGCAGGCGCAGACCCGTGAAGCGCCCTCGGGGTCAGCCTCGGCAGAGCCGAAATCACTCGCGATATCCCCGATGATATCGGCCATATTCCTGAATTGATCCGACATGAGGGCGCGTATCTGCTCGGTTTTTCCGATCGAGCCGAGATCAGCCGCGAAGCCGAGACTGCGGGACTTAAGCTCGGTTTTAAGCTCTTCAAAGCGGCGGCAGGACTCGGAAAAGCCGCGCGGAAATTTAGTCTCGTCCGGCTCGCCGCCTCCGCTGAGGGTAAAGGCGAGCTTTTCCACGGTTTCGTCGGAGGGACCGGCGGCTGCGACGGGGCAGGAGCTCCTCATACCGCAGTCGGCGCATACGCTCTCCCAACCGAGCCGCAGTCGATTTTCAAGGCTCTGATCGTCGCAGGGAGCGAGGGTTTTGCGGACTCCCTCCACACAGCCGAAAATGTCGTAAAGAGCGTCGGAAGCCGCCAGAAGTCTGCCGGACAGCTCCGAGAAATTCTCGTTCCTGACGTAGAGTGATTCGGGTATATTGGCTCTGCGCTCCATCTCGGAGAAGATCCTTTCGGGAACGGCGAGCATGATCAGGCAGGCGACCAGCCCCTGAGCCGCCGTCATGTATGCGGTCAGCGAACCGTCGATCACCGCGCCTATGGCCTGAGGCAGAACATAGCCGATAAACCGCAGGAATTTCTTTCTGCCCGGGGCGGCGCTCAGCATTCCCGACAGAGCGTAGCACACGGACATAAAATTAATCTCGCCGCTCATGCCGGCTATTGTCCCGGCGCATATCCCTGCTATAACGCCTCCCGTGAAGCCCTTGACCCCGGAGCACAGCAGGATCAGGGCGGCGGCGAGAACTCCGGCAGGTGAGAAACCGCCGATCCTGTACTTGTCGAAACAGCCGAGTATGATGAACGCTACGGAGAGCAGTACGGTCAGGTCGCCTTTTGTCAGCCGCGAGGCGTCCGTGCCGCCCGTGAAGAGGAAATACGCCTCGGCAAAAATGTATGCGCCGATGCCGCATATCAACGATTCGCAAACTACGGAGATGAAGTCCTCCACCTCAAAGCCCGTCGCGGCGTTTACGGCGGTACCCGTCGCCAAAAGGCAGAGAAAGGCGGCGGCGCATGAGGCGGTGTGGACGGCGGGCACGGGAAGATAACGGCGGCAAAGCTCGACTATGAGCGCGCCGAGCACAGCCGCGCCCACATACTTTACCGCCTGCGTGCCGTCAAAAAATACGAATGCCCCTATGACCGCGCCTGCCGAAGCGAGGGCGGAGTTGAGCCCTCTCAGGGCGCAGACGAGCGACACGGGAAAGGGCGAAAGCTGACCTATGATAAACGGATTCGAGAGCAGAAAGCCTCCGATGAACGAGAGAAGCGCCGTGGTGACCCTGACGGAAACGGGCTTCTCTTTTTGAGCGTATTCTTTTATTTCCGCGCCCCTGTCGGTTTTTGATATAACCATTATACCGTATCCTCTCTGACATTTTGTTATTACATTTTATAACCGCATACGGGAAAAAGCTGTCGATAACGGGGCGCGAATAACAGAAATGTTTAAAACATATTGTATTTTATATATAACGCGTGTTATAATTAAAATAATATTTGGCAATACGGAACTTTTTGGAGTTGTGGTTATATATGGAAAAAGAAAAACGCGGCGCGGAAAATGAGCTGATAATCGGCAGAAACGCTGTTTCGGAGGCGCTCAACGGCGGCAGAAGCATTGATACTCTTCTGGTTGCCCGCGGCGAGAGGAACGGCTCGATAGGCAGGATAATCGCCCGCTGCCGTGATATGAACGTGGTCATAAAGGAGGTCGAGCGCAAAAAGCTCGATTTTCTCTGCTCCGGCGGCGCACATCAGGGCGTGGCGGCATATGCGGCGATTCATGAATATTCGAGCGTTGAGGATATCCTTGACCTTGCGACGCAGAGGGGAGAGGCTCCGTTCGTCATCGTTTGCGACGAGCTGGAGGATCCGCACAATCTCGGCGCGATAATCCGTACAGCCGAGGCGGCGGGAGCGCACGGCGTGATAATACCGAAAAGGCGCAACGCCTCCCTCAGCTACGCCGTGGGCAAGGCGTCGGCGGGCGCGGTCGAATACGTGCCGGTGGCGCGTGTAGCCAATATCGCGTCGACCATGGATGAGCTGAAGAAAAAGGGCGTATGGTTCTACGGCGCGGATATGGACGGGGAAAGCTGGTGCGGCGTGGATTATTCCGGCGGAGTCGGGCTTGTCATCGGCTCCGAGGGCAGAGGGATAAGCCGCCTCGTCAGGGAAAAATGCGATTTCATTGTTTCACTGCCCATGAAGGGAAAAATCAATTCACTTAACGCATCGGTTGCCGCAGGCATACTCATGTACGAGGTGTCGAGGCAGCGGTCGGAGAATAAAAAGCAAGGGGGATGAGCGGCATGGCGGAAAATGATAATAATAATATCGATCCTAACGACGAGGAGCTGCGCGCTCTTCTCAAATACATCAGAACGAGCGGAAAACGCGAGGAAAGGAACGTCGACGATGAGTCCGCCCGCGACTGGTCTAAGGGAGACGTAGACAATCTGCTCAAGCAGACCGGTCACAAATCGCCCGGCAGTCAGGATGAAGATACCTTTGTCTCCGGGGAGAGCGACGAATTCAAGATCTACGACCCGGACAACGAGGTGCACCGGACCGAACTCACCGAAAGTCACGGCAGAAGCGGCTCCAACGGCGACGGAGAAAAAATAAGAGCCATCATGGACGGCGGCTCCGTGCAAAAGAAAAAGACGGATATATCCTCCGCGGCAAGGGCTGCAGGGAAAAAGATATCCGGCGTCTTTTCGCAAATCAGGGATCGTGCGAAGGACGCAGTCGGATCATTTAAGCTGAACCGCCCGGACGCGGCGGACAGCGACGACGATGACGATGATTTTGAACCGCCGGAGGAGTTTGAGGATGAAGAGGCTCAGACCTCTGCCGACGGGAATCCCGACAAGAGGGAGGATACCGTCGTATTTGACCCGGCGGCAGCCGATGAGGAAAAGACGAGGGTTATTGATAAAGTCTCCGAAAACGGCGATGATAAATATATTGAAAAGCCCGGCATCGTTATCAAGAAGGCTGAATCGGGCGAGGATCCCGAGCTTGAAAGAGCGCCGACGATAATGTCCGCCGATACCGCGCTCGAGACAGAGGATCCGGAACAGAGCGAGAACGATGATCCGGAGGTCGAGCTGAAGCGCCAAATCCGCGAGGCGATGATAGACGGCCAGATAGTTATGAGTGGCTTCGAGGACGACGAGGAGACTCCGGTCAAGGTGGACGAGGAAAAGGCGGAGCAGGAGCTTTTTGAAAAGAGAAGGGAAAAGCTGCGCCGTTTCACCGTTTCCACCGAGGAGGAAGGGGAAAACGAAAACTCCGACGCCGTCAATGAAAAGCTCGGCGAGCTCTTTGAGCCCTCCGCCGGCAGATCGAAAAGATCGGAAAAGAAAAAAGTTTTTACCGGTGTCGAATATTCTCAGACCAGGGATTCAAGGCGCGTCAGGAGATATCTGGATTCGTATAAAAAGCACTCGGCAAACAGACTCATTAATTTAAGCGTGATCTTTGTGCTTTCGCTGGTGGTCGCGGTGGCTTCATCTGTTCAGACTACAGTCGCGGGCGACAGGATACTGACTATCTTTGCCAATCTTGTGCTGACGGCGGCGGCGCTGATGACGTCGAACCGGATGATTTTTGCAAGCCTCGACGGGCTCAAAAACAAAAGGGTCAATATCAACACCGGCATAACCCTTGCCTCTCTGCTGGCGTTTATTCAGAATATAATCATGCTGATAATCTATTTTGTCTCGCCCGAATCGAATACGGTCAGCGTATTCTCGGCTACGGCGACAGCACTTCTGCTGATGGGCGAGGCCGGCAACTACCTGATGGCCGCACGAACCTCCGACGCAATGAGGTTCTGCACCGGCGAAAACAGGGATATGCTGTACAGTCTGGAGACGATAAACGAGGATAAGGACGCTCAGGAGCTCGGCAGATACATCAAGGCTTCAAGCGCGAGGATAAGATATTCCTCAGCCACAAAATTCCCCGCGCATCTGATAGAATACTGCATGAGCGAGACCTCGACGGACAAGGCCATGACGTTCCTGCTGCCTATAACAGGTCTGCTCTCGGTGATAAACCTTGTCGTATCCTGGGTGGTAAGCGGCGACTTTGCCACCGGCTTCGCCGCGTTTTCGGTTACGGCCTCGCTCTGTGTGCCCGCTTTGGGTGCGGCTCTGATTCAGCTTCCGCTGCGCTGGAGCAACAAACGGCTGAACAGCGCCGGGGCTCTGATATCCGGTCAGGAGCAGGTTGAGGATATATGCAGGACTAATATGGCGATAGTCGAGAGCGCGGAGCTTTTTGACCGCAAGGCGTGCGAGATGAAGGGCTTCAAGGATTTCAAAAACGTTCGCGTGGACGATTTTCTGCTCTATGCCGCGGCGATGGTGATTTGCTCCGGCGGCCCGCTGACCGACGTCTTTGACCAGATAGTAGTCAACCGCCGCGATATCCTTCCTCCGGTGAAATCCTTCAAGTATGAGGAAAAGCTCGGAATCTCCGGCTGGATATACGATCAGAAGGTGGTTCTCGGCAACCGCGAGCTTATGGAGAATCACAATATAGAGCTGCCTGCAGATCTGGACGTGGACAAGTACCGCGGCGCAGGCTACGACCTGCTGTATCTTGCGATAGCTCACAAGCCTGCCGCGATGTTCGTTGTCAGATACAGGCCGAACAAACGCATAGCCCCAATGCTCAGACGTCTCAGGGATATCGGGGTCACGGTTCTTGTCATGAACAACGACCCGAACGTGACGGAGGAAATGCTCTCGGATATTTACGGCATGAACCTGAGCAATGTGAAGATAATGAACTCGTCCTCCGCGCGCATTTTCAAAAAATATAAAGCGAGGACAAAGACCTCGTCGAGGGCGGTCGTGATACATGACGGCGGCATAGTCTCGTTTTTCCGCAGCCTCTGCACGGCGGACAGGCTTAAGAGTATTTTCAAAATATCCTCCATGATAACGTACATTGGCTCTGCGATGAGCTTCGCCATCGTTCTGATGCTTTCGATTTTTAATGTTATTTCGGATTTTCCGGCGGTTTTCGCCCTCGGTATACAGTTGATTTTCACTCTTTTGTCCTATGTGATATTATACATAGCATACAGAAAATAAATATTGTATATTTTCTTTAAAATATGTTGCAAATTATAGTTTACGTGTGTTATAATAGCTTCGCATATAAAATACAAGAGGAGGCTTGACATGGCTACTGAAACCAAAGAAGTTCAGACGGTCGAGACTGAAAACCAGCAGGCTCACCGTAAGCTGCCTAAGGGCAGACGTTATGTCGGAAGCCGTGAGACGTTTACTTACGTTCTTTTTGATATAGCCCAAAGCTTTAATCTGAACTCTAAGTCAACGTATTACCTCACGGACGTTCTGGTTATCTCCTATTGGTGGCAGGCAATCATGAATGTTGTTGTCAGCATATGGGATATTATCAACGACCTGTTTCTCGGTGCTATTGTTGACAGAACCAATACCCGAATCGGTAAGTTCAAACCATATCTTCTGATTTATGCTGTACCCGGAATGATAATGAGTATGTTCTATTGGGCAATGCCTCTGTTCTTCCCGGAGACCTCGGGCAGTTATATGCCAAAGATCATAACGTACTTTATCTTGCAGATGGTTCAGAACCTTGCGGTTTCCCTTTACAATATTGCCAAGACAGGTATTATTGCCACCATCACGCCCGACGTTCTGGACAGAACAAGGCTCATCAACCAGGCAAACCTTTTCTCAAGCCTTGTTGAGAATATTCCCGATCAGGCCTGCACGATCTTTATCGATCTCGTCAACCACGGCGTTTGGAAGATAAAGATGACTACGCTCTTTGTTTACATGGGCGTCGGCACTGCGTTCTGCGCCGGTATTCTTTCACTGTTCTTCTCATTCAAGGTCAAGGAGCGCGTGCTCCAGTCCGTAGAGAAGCCCACCGTCAAGAACACTCTCGGTTCGATATTCAAGTCGCGGCCGCTGATGCTGCTGACGATATCGGAATTCCTCGGTCAGTTCAATATAAGTACAAACATCATGCTCTACTACACGAACGTGCTGAACTTCAGCTCGGCGCAATTGGTCGTCGGTATTCCCGGAATGTTTGTTACATATTACTCATATACCTACGTTAACAAGCTCCGCGAAAGATTCTCAACAAAGACTCTGTGGATCGTCGGAGATCACTGGGGCGAGGTGCTTCTGATCCTTGTTTACGCATTCGGACGGTTCAACAAGAACTACAAGCGGAAGGTGCCGATGCTGATCGCCTTTATGCTGAGAGAAACTCTGTGGAATTTCGTTTACGCCATGCGTAAGGTTGTGCCGGAGGAGATCAGGAACGAGACGATAGACTACGGCGAATGGAAGTACGGCTTCCGAACGGAAGGCTTGACCGGAGTTATCAAGGGTCTTGCCGCCAAGCTTGTACGAACCTTTATGGGCAGCTTCAGCGCGGTGCTTCTCGGACTGATAGGCTACAAGCAGGGTCTCAAGCCCGGCCAGCAGACCGAGCGCACGGAGAGGCTCCTCTTCACAATGACGACGCTCCTTCCTGCGGCAACAGGTTTGATTGGTATTATTCCCAAGTTCTTCTACAACATCGACGCCAAGACAAGAGAGAGGATGTACAAGGAGCTCGCGGAACGCCGCTCGGAGACAGCAAAGAACATCAACGACATTGCGGACAGTCTGGAAATTCCGGAGGACACCGCTTCAGAAGAATAACAAATCAAGGGCCGTGGCAATCAGCCACGGCTCTTTTTGGAGAAATTTATGAAAAAAATCGGTATATATATTCACGCTCCGTTCTGCCGCTCAAAGTGTCCGTACTGCGATTTTTATTCGGAGCGGGCGGACAGCCGGGATCACGACGAATATACCCTGAGCGTTGTTTCCGCCATGGAGAGGTATTCGTCTGAGCTGCGCCGCGAGGCGGACACCCTCTACCTCGGCGGCGGCACTCCCTCGCTTTTGGGCGGCAAAAACGTAGCGCTTATCATCACGGCGGCCAAACGCCTGTTCAATGTGGACGGGGAGATAACCGTCGAGTGCAACCCGTCCTGCATCGAGGACGGCTTTTTCGATATGATTGCCGAGGCGGGAGCAAACAGAGCTTCCATTGGTCTGCAATCGGCGGTGGACTCCGAACGAAGACAGCTCGGCAGACTGTCGGACGCAAGGCGTGTCGCCGAAGTGATCGAAGCCTCGCGCTCGGCAGGTATAGACAATATCTCGCTGGACGTTATGCTCGGCATACCGAAGCAGACGCCGGAGAGCCTCGCCGAAACACTGGAGTTCTGTGCTCAAGCCTCTATTCCCCATGTCAGCGCGTATATGCTCAGCCTTGAGGAGGGTACGTACTTTTATAAAAACGCCGACCGCCTCGACCTGCCGGACGAGGATATGACGGCGCGGCTCTATGAGCAGTGCGGAGACTTCCTCTGCGGAAAAGGCTATGTCAATTACGAGATATCCAATTTCGCTCTGCCCGGTTTTGAGAGCAGGCACAACCTGAAATACTGGAGCTGCGACGAGTATCTCGGTATAGGCCCTGCCGCGCACTCATTTATTGACGGAAAAAGATTTTATTATCCGCGCGACAGGCGGTATTTCATGGATGGCGGCGAGCCTGTGAGCGACGGCGAGGGAGGCTCGCGCGGGGAATATGTCATGCTGCGCCTGCGCCTTGCCGAGGGGTTGGTCTTTGCGGATTACGAGAAAAGGTACGGCGAAAAATTCCCCTCCGGCGCGGTTGACGCTGCCTCTTCCCTTGCCGCGGATGGTCTGATGAAGGTCACCGATCGGGCAATTTCGCTTACGCGCAGGGGATTCTTGCTTTCGAATCCGGTAATAGCTCGGATAGAAGAAAATTTTATCATGTAACTTGTTGCATTTGAAATTACGCTGTGATAGAATTAAATCAACGCCCGCGGCACATTTTGCGGCGCGTTGAATAAGAATTTTGGAGGTAATAATATGAGCTTTCCAATTGCGCTTCAGCTCTATTCCGTGCGCGACGATATGGAAAAGGATTTCTCCGGAACCGTGAAAGCCGTAAAGGATATGGGCTACGACGGCGTTGAGTTTGCCGGTCTCTACGGCAACGATCCCGAGGAAGTCAAAAAGATCTTAGAAGCTGTAGGCCTTGAGCCGATCTCAGCTCACGTCTCGTATGAAGATCTGTCAGCCGATCCCGAAAAGCTGATTTCGGATTATGCGAAAATAGGCTGTAAATATATAGCTTATCCATATATGGTTGAGGAGAGGCGTCCGGGCGCTCCGCTGTTTGAGGAGACTGTTGCCGGAATGAAAAAGATCGCCGCTATCGCTGAAAAGTACGGCGTCAAAATGCTTTATCACAACCACGACTTTGAGTTCAAGAATATTGAAGGCGTCCATGCGCTGGATTATCTCTATCAGACTCTCAGCCCCGACGAGCTCCAGACCGAGCTTGATACCTGCTGGGTAAACGTAGGCGGCGAGGATCCTGCGGAATACATCGTCAAATACAGCGGACGCGCTCCCATTGTCCATCTCAAGGATTTCCACAAGGGCAGTGCAGGAAAATCCGGCAAGCTCTATAATCTGATAGGCATTGACGACGGCGCTCAGGAGGAAGAAAAGGAAGAGGAGGCGTTCAGCTTCCGTCCGTGCGGCAGCGGCGTGCAGGATTTCCCCGACATCCTTGAGGCCTGCAAAAAGGCGGGGACGGCCTGGGTCGTAGTTGAGCAGGATATGCCTTCCATGGGCAAAACTCCCATGGAGTGCGCTAAGATGAGCATAGATTATCTCAAAACCATAAATAAATAAGATAGGAGAGTTAGAATGTCTGATTCCATACTTAACAGCTTTACACAGAGCGTTGAAAAGGATGAAAAATCCTACGGCAAAAAATTCAAGGTCGGCATAATCGGCACAGGCTGGATCGCCGAGGCTCACATCGAGAGCTATCTCGAGATGGACGACGTCGATATCGTCGCCGCCGCCGATCTTATCCCCGGCAAGGCGGAAAAATTCATCGCCCGCTACAACAAGGACGGCAGGCTCGATAACGTCAGATATTATCCGAGTCACAAGGAGATGCTCGACAACGAGGAGCTGGACGCCGTCAGCGTTTGCACATACAACATGACGCACGCCGAGTGCACCATTTACGCGCTGAACAAGGGCGTGAACGTCCTGCTCGAAAAGCCGATGTGCGTAACCACGGAAGAGGCCGTTGAAATGATCAGAGCCGAGAAAAAGAGCGGCAAGGTCCTCTCGATCGGTTTCCAGCCGCGCGGCGACGAGAACATGAAGATGGTAAAGAAGATCGTGCAGTCCGGCGAGCTCGGCGATATCTATTATATCCAGACGGGCGGCGGCCGCAGACGAGGCATACCCAACAGCACGTTTATTGAAAAGAAAACAGCCGGCATCGGCGCCATGGGCGACATAGGCTGCTATTCGCTGGATATGGTTCTCAACGCGATCGGCTATCCCAAGCCGCTGACCGTTTCGGGCTACACCTCCGCGTTCTTCGGCCCGAATCCCATGTACAACAATCCTGCTGATGCGGCGCGCTTTAACGTTGAAGATTTCGCGGCGGCGTTTGTACGACTTGAGGGCGGAATAATCCTCGATTTCAGAATCGCCTGGGCGATGCACGTTGACACTCCCGGTGATACCATTATAATGGGTACCAAGGGCGCACTTAGAATTCCGTCGACTGAGTGCTGGAACGGCACCATGAGCGGCCCGATGACGCTGTATCATGACGTTGCCGGCGAGAGAGTGGAGACTGTTATTCCTCTGATAGAGCCCGAAAAGACCGGCCACGGCGACGGCCTGTTCTATAAGAAGTGCCGCGCCTTCCTTGAGGCGGTTGCTGAGGGCGGCAAGGCTCC
>JAFSXA010000017.1 GCA_017450135.1 Clostridia bacterium
GCCGTGGAATAATAGTTTACCGCCACGCTCACCGCACCCGCCTCACGCGAGCCGACCTCGGCGCAGAGCCGCTGAGCCGCCTCCTTCTGCACCATTACGGTGACGGAGGATATGTCCGCCCTGCTCTCGAGCAGGCGCATTATCACCGGCGACGTGATATAATACGGCAGGTTCGCGCAAACGGCAACTCTCATGCCGTCGAACTCGTCCTCTATAAGCCTGTTCAGATCGAGCTTCAGGATATCGCCGTTTATTATTTTCACGTTGTCAAAACCGGCGAGAGTCTCGTCGAGCACGGGGAGCAGTCTTTCGTCAAGCTCGACGCTGACTACCTTGCGCGCGCGGCGGGCAAGCTCGGCGGTGAGAACGCCTATACCCGCGCCGACCTCGATTATCCCCACGCCGCCGTCATCCACGCCGTTCTCCGCGATTCGGGGACAGACGGACGGGTTTATAATAAAATTCTGACCGAGCGACTTTGAAAATTTAAAGCCGTGGCGGTTCAGTATCTCCCGTACAACTCCGATATCCGATAAATTTTCCATAAACACCTCTTGCTTATTGCATTTTTATTAAAAAACTTATATAATAATATCCTAAAACAATATCTTTGTCAATCGGAGGGGTTATATATGAAAATCTTGGTGACCGGCGGCGCAGGCTATATCGGCTCCCATACCTGTGTGGAGCTTATCAACGCCGGCTATGAAGTAGTCATCGCGGACAATTTCCTCAACAGCTGTCCTGTGGTTCTTGACCGTATCAAGGAGCTCACCGGCAGGGATTTCGGGTTTTACGAGTGCGATCTGCGCGACCGCGCCCCGCTTGACAAAATCTTTGCGGAGCACAAAATCGATGCGGTCATTCACTTTGCCGGTCTTAAGGCGGTCGGCGAGAGCGTGGAAAAGCCGTTGGAGTACTACGACAACAACCTCGGCTGCACACTGACCCTCTGCGAGGCTATGCGCGCGGCGAACTGCAAGCGGCTTGTTTTCAGCTCTTCTGCCACGGTCTACGGCATGAACAACCCCTCTCCGCTCAGGGAGGATATGCCCATCGGCGGCACGACGAACCCCTACGGCACTACAAAATATATGATAGAGCTCATCCTGCGTGACCTGTACGCCTCCGACAACACATGGAGCATCGCTCTGCTCAGATACTTCAACCCCATCGGCGCACACAAGTCCGGCAGAATAGGCGAAAATCCGAACGGCATACCCAACAACCTTATGCCCTATATAACCCAGGTAGCCGTCGGCAAGCTGCCGTACATCAACGTTTTCGGCAACGATTACGATACGCCCGACGGCACGGGAGTACGCGATTATATCCACGTTGTGGATCTCGCCCTCGGCCACCTCAAGGCGGTCGAAAAGATAATGTCCGGCACGGGAATAGACGCATACAACCTCGGCACAGGCAAGGGCTACAGCGTGCTGGAGATGATCCGCTCGCTTGAAAAAGCAAGCGGCAAAAAGCTGAATTATAAAATAATGGGACGCCGCCCCGGCGACCTCGCATCCTGCTATTCCGACCCTTCAAAGGCGCTCCGAGAGCTTGGCTGGAGAGCCGAGCGCGGACTTGAGGAGATGTGCGAGGATTCCTGGAGATGGCAGAGCATGAATCCGGAAGGCTATTGATATATGGAATTTCACGAAAACTCCGAACAGACGGAGATCGCCGTTCTTGTCGGGGTCGATACGGGAACCTATGACGCCCGGACCTCGATAGACGAGCTTGCGGAGCTTGCCGACACGGCGGGCGCAGTCGTCGCCGCAAAGGTCATTCAGCGCAGGGACAGAATAGATGCCGCGACCTACGTCGGCAGCGGCAGACTTGAAGAGATAAAGAATTTGGCCGAGCTAAACGACGCCAACCTGCTGATCTTCGACGGCGAGCTTACACCGTCCCAGCAGAGGAACATCGAGGATGAGACAGATATCAGAGTCATAGACAGAACCGTGCTGATACTCGATATTTTCGCCGCGAGGGCAAGAAGCGGCGAGGGCAAGATCCAGGTGGAGCTCGCCCAGCTCAAATACAGCCTGCCGCGCCTCGGCGGCAAGGGCACGGAGCTGTCGCGCCTGGGCGGAGGCATAGGCACACGAGGCCCCGGCGAGAGCAAGCTCGAGAGCGACCGCCGCCACATACGCAGGCGTATACAGAGCCTTGAAAAGGAGCTGGCGGAGATCGCCCGCCGCAGAAAGAATCTGCGCGACCGCAGGCTGAAGGACGGCGTGGAGACCGTCGCCCTCGTCGGCTACACCAACGCCGGCAAATCGACCCTCATGAACGCACTGACCAACGCAGGCGTTCTTGTTGAGGATAAGCTGTTTGCGACCCTTGACCCGACGTCGCGGGCGCTGCTGCTCCCCGACGGCAGGCGCGTTATGCTCATTGACACGGTCGGGCTTGTGCGCAGACTCCCCCATCACCTTGTCGAGGCCTTTCGCTCGACCCTTGAGGAGGCGGCGTTTGCGTCCGTTATCCTGAATGTCTGCGACGCCTCGGACGAACACTGCGTAGAGCATCTGAACATAACCTCCGACCTGCTCATGTCGCTCGGCTGTGCGGATAAGCCCATCATCCCGGTGCTGAACAAATGCGACCTCATCGGCAGTACCGTAGTGCTCCCCGCCACGGGAGATTTCGTTATGATATCCGCACTCAGGGGCACGGGACTCGGCAATCTGCTCGCCCGTATCCAGCTCTCCCTCCCTCTCACGCGGAGAAGGGCGGAGCTTATGATCCCCTACACAGACGCGGGACTCGTCAACACCATCCGTGAAAACGGCGTAATGCTGTGCGAGGAATACCGCCCGGAGGGCATTTATGTTCGCGCCGTGGCGGATATTATATTTCTCGAAAAACATAAAGAGTATATTGTCGGCTGAACTGCGTCGAATTTTGTTGTATATACAGTTTTTTGTATTGACTAAATTTTATTTTTTTGATATCATTATTGTATATACAGAAGAGGGGCCTTGCTATGGACAACAAGAAAAACAACGCTTCAATAATGGAAAAGCTTACCTTGCCGTGGCTCATCGTTACGATAGCGTCTATGATAGCCTTCCTTGCGTTCCTTATTGCCATGTTCTTTTCTTTCCACACCTATCTGTTCTTCGGCATTTTTCTTATAATAATCGCCGTTGCAATAATCATGGACGGTATTCATAAGCGCAAGGAGAATTATTTTTCCGGAAATGTCAATTTCATCATGAGCGTGCTGTGTATCATCTGCGCCGTTATCCTCATGCTGAACGATAAGGCTCTCGTCAACGTTTTTACAAATCTTTTCAACTGAAAGCAAAAAGTCGGATAACACAGAAGTTTATCGAAAAAATTTTAAAAAACTATGGAAAATAGTTTTTTAATCTGATATTATATTATTAATACTTCAACTGGAGGTTTTCAACATGAGTTCAGCAAAGAAAGAAGCCAAGAAAGCAGCTAAAGCCGCCGCAAAGCAGGAAAAAGCAGCGGCAAAAGCGGCAAAGAGAGCGGCCGATCCCGAGGGTTACGCATCGTTGAGGAACACCATCATCAAATCTGTGACCGCTTTTGTCTGCGTTATCGCGCTCTGCATCTCTTCGGTTGTTGCGATCAACAACTACAGCGACGCCATCGTAAAGGCCGCAGAGGTTGCTCCGGCACCGTCAAGCAGTGCCGCAGCTCCCGCTGACGACAGCTCGGCCGTTGCAGACGACAGCTCAGCCGTTGCAGACGACAGCTCAGCCGCTGCGGACGACAGTGCGGCCGCAGCAGATGACAGCTCAGCCGCAGCAGCAGACGACAGCTCAGCAGCCGCAGCAGACAACAGCTCAGCCGCTGCAGCAAGCAGCAGCTCATCATCATCAGCAAGCAGCAGCTCGGCAGCTCCGGCGAGCAGCTCAAAAGACCCCACGTCATTCAACAAGGCTCAGGCAGTTGAATATTACAACAACAGCATCAAGAACGCTGCAAAGGCTCCCAAGCTCAAGGCTGTAAAGAAAGAGAACACCGCTATCCGTATCGACTCCATGAAGCCGAATCTTACTGATCTGGGTAACAAGATCGTAGGAAAGTACGCAGTTCCCAAGACGAGCACGGCTACCTTCGCAAACGGCAAGCCCACCAGCGGCACAGAAAAGACAGCGTCTGATTTCCTTATCAAGACCCGTCTTGAGCCCGCAGGCGCAAAGAGCGCAACCGTCACCAAGAGCGGCTCGAACTATCTTGTAACGATCCACATTGTTCCCGAGAAGTCAACTCTCAACACCAAGCCGAAGTACAACGAACAGTGCGTATATCCTCTGGATCTCAACTCTGTTGATCTCTTCGGTCTCAAGGTCACCGAGGCTAACTTCACTTATCCCGGCACTACCCTCACTGCCCTTGTTAATCCTCAGGGCCTTGCAATAAAGACCACTGCGGATCAGCCCCTCAGCGGTACAGGCGGCGGCAAGTTTATTGCAGTCAGCGTTGAAGCTAC
>JAFSXA010000162.1 GCA_017450135.1 Clostridia bacterium
GGAAAAAGATCAGGCAAGATGAATGCGTGAGAATGGTCAGAGGCGACCTAATTTAAATTTGCAAACGTCTGCGGAGTTACGCCGACGATTATACTTTCGGCTATGCAGACGTTGGAGGTATACGTTATTACCCTCACATCGGAGCCGCTGATAACGTAAGATTCAACCTTGATATTGAGAAATATCCTGTGGCGCGTCTGATTGACCCCGGAGCTTTCAAACTTATCCTCGAATTTGGTGTTTGCCGAGCCCTTGACGGTGAAGTGCATAGATATCTCCGGCCCCACGCCCGAAAAGAGCTCCTCGTCAAGAAGCGATGAAAGAGGTATGCTGATATCATGGGCGTACTTCTCCTCCAGCTTTTTATCCACCTCGGCGCCTATCCTGTTGCCGAGGGTGTTCAGAGTAAGGATATCGGTAGTGACCGATTTTATATTCCCATCGCCGTCATAGGTGAAGGTCACAACGTCGGTGTAATTAAGCCTGTATGCCGCCAAAGCCTTCTCAACGCCGTACGTCACGGCAACGGAGGCGTAATTGTTCGCGGTGAATTCTTCAAGCCTGCTGCGGACGCTTTTGAGCCTGTATTCAACGAACACGGCTGCCGCGCACAGCGCGAGGATAATCAACGCCGTTATCAGCGCGGCCGCCGCTCTGCGCCTTCTTCTCATCACATCACCACCGGGCTTTGCTAAAGGCAATACCGCATGAGTCAAAGGTGCGGTGCCGCCTTAATACATCATATGCCGATGAGCTATGCCGGGAACAAAAAAGCGGCGTGCGATCCAGTGATATTTCTCTGAATTGCACGCCCTGCCGTTATTATATTGTTGTATTAAAAACCGTCGTAATTATTGACCCAATCGGTGTTGCCGCTGTCGGAGTCTTCATCTGTATCGGTATCTGCACTGTTGTATGCTCTTGTTGTCGTCGCCTGGGTAGTCGGCTGGGTGGTAGTGGTTTCCACCTCGCCCCATACGAACAGATAGACGGCCGTACCCTTGGGATAGGCAACTCCGCCCTCGAGGGACGTGCCCGAAACATAGCCCTCCCTCTGGCCGCCGTTATTGAGCTTGGTCGCCCTGGTGACCTCGAAGCCCATACCGGCAAGTATCTTTGCCGCATCCTCATACTTGGTGTCGATTATGCCGGAGGTCGGGAAGGTGATCATTTCGCGTCCCTTGCTTACCGTCAGGGTGATCGTGGAGCCCTTTGAAACCTTGGTATCCACATTCACGTTCTGCGAGATAACCATGCCCTCCTCAACGGTCGAGCTGTATGTATCGACCTTTTCGATCTTGAAATTATTGGAATAATATGTATCGTCCGTTATATCCTCGTACATCCTGCCGACAAAATTGGGGACGTCCACAAGCTCCGCAGCCGTGGTGGTCTCGCCGGAGCTGCCGTCAAGCTTTATGACTCCGGTCTGCCAGAGCACAAGGAACGCTATGGCGAGAACTATTATGACGGACGCTATTGCTATTATGACGGAGGAACGGTTGTGACGCTTTTTGGCGGCCTCGCGCTTATCCGAGGTGTAGTCGTCCTCCGACTCCTCATCCGTTATCCTCTGAGCCGCCCTGTATCCGCCGGCGGCGGGATAATCCATTGACGATACCGCGGCGCTCGGCGAGGCTGAAAGCTCCGCCCTGAGCTCCTCGACGCTCCTGGTTCTGTCCTCGGGCAGGATCTGGAGGGCGTTTACAAGCCCGTTTATAACGTAGGCAGGGAGTTGCTCGGCAAACTTGCCGGGAACCATAAGCCTGTCGTTTGTGACTCTCTCGGTAGCGTCTATCGGGTCACTGCCTATAAGAGTGCGGTAGAGCACTGCGCCGAAGCCGTATATATCGGTCCACGGGCCCTGCCTGCCCTCAAAGCCGTACTGCTCAAAGGCCGCGTAACCCGTAAATATCTGCTGCTTGAGCTCGCTCCTTGCAGAGCGAACCTGGCTCAGGGAAAATCCGGTTATACGGATCTTGCCGTCTGTCGCCACAACGAGGGTGGTGGGCGAGATTCCGCGATGGATTATTCCGGCGGAGTGGAGGGTGCCGAGAGTCGAGAGGACCGGCATGAGCAGGGGTCTCGCCTTCTCCCATGAAATGTAGCCGCCGTTATTGCGCAGAAGGTATTCTCTGAGCGTTATGCCCTCGATATTCTCGGTGACGGCGTAGCTCGTGCCGTTCTCCGAGAAAATATTCTGAACCTTGATAAGAGCGGAAAGACCGCTCAGGCGCATAAGCTTCTGCCACATCTCCGTAAAGCTCTGCATACACTCGTCGCAAAGCATCCTGTTCTGAGGATCAATAACAAGCTGCAGAGTCTTGGGATCTCTGGACGCGAGTCCCTCGGGGAAAAACTCCCTGATGTTCACAGCCTCTCTTGTAGAGAGATCGAGACCCATATACGTGGCGCCGTCGCCGTTATACTCAAGGAGCTTGCCGACCAGATATCTGTTGCCAAGCACGGTTCTTATGGGCAGATACGGCTCTATCTGCCTGGAATCGACGTGGAAGCCGCAATGCGGACACTGTTTTGCATCGCCTATATCCTTCATGCAGCTCATGCAAAGATTATCAGAATTGACCATCAATCAAAACCTTCTTCCGATTTTCTCGTGAATTCTCGCTTAATAATAACACAGAAAACGTTTTTTTGTCAAGCTTACAGAGATTACAATAAGGTTACAGAAAAAATCAGAGCCTCACCGATATCCCAAAAACGGTACAGATGCAGGCGCAGATAAAAATTTCCACTTGACAAAGTGAACATTTGTTCGTATAATGTACTTGAAATCTGATTAAAAGGGCGGGAATAAAAATGGAGAGGATAATACTTCATTCCGATTTGAATTCCTGCTACGCCTCCATCGAGACAATGCTCGACCCGTCGCTCAAGGGCAGACCGGTGGCGGTAGGCGGAAGCGCCGAGAACCGCCACGGAATAATCCTTGCAAAATCCCGGGAGGCAAAGCTCGCCGGAGTAAAGACCGGAGAGGTCATATGGCAGGCGCGGGAAAAATGCCCTTCGCTGATCGTGATACCTCCGCATTTTAATGAATATATGAAGTATACGGAGATCGTCCGCGAAATATACCGCCGCTACACAGATCTCATAGAGCCGTTCGGGCTCGA
>JAFSXA010000163.1 GCA_017450135.1 Clostridia bacterium
GCTCGCCGTCAAGGCCGTTTATCATACCTGAATAGGCGTTGGTGCTGTCGAGTATTCCGTTCTCATCAAAGTAATATACGCTGCCGTCGATGACCTGCGCTCCCTTGAGCTTGACGCCGTTGACGGTATAGCTTGTGCCGGCGCTGTCCCATCCGTCGAGGATCTGTGAATGGAGGACGAAGCTGTCGGTGGTATTTATGTACTCGCCGAAAACGCATATTCCGGGTCTTTCGCTCACGGGATCGATATACATATATTTATTGAGATCCTCATTAGTCCTCGCAGCATTATAAGCTGAAGAGCTGAGAGCTATCATCTTATACTCAACTACAGCGGATGCGCTTACCGGGAGTCGCTCGCTTGCTCCGAAATCGACGTCATCCCCGAGCACAGCTTTGATTCCGGTTAAGACACCTATCGGGTCGACGTCAACGGGATCGATCGAGCCGGTCTCAAGTATGACGCTCTGCACGTAAGACTTGTTCCAAAGCAGCGGAATGATGAGGGTGTTAGTCTCGGGGTCTATGGTGACCGACTCTCTGTCCACATCGAACAGCGGACAACTGAACGCAACATCGGAGAAGTCCGCTATTACCAACGTGTCCGGGAAATCAAGCTTGACAGTGACGCTGGAATTTTCGTCTATCTTATTCGCTATCCTCAGGAAGCCTCCCCAGACACTGCCGCCGAGGCCCTCGCCGAAGGCGTCCCACAGGGGCTGCAGATCCTCGGGAAACCTCATATCCTCAAGATTTATCGCCATAGTATATGAGACTTCGACGTTACTCTGACTGTTCTGTATATAGTAATTTACATTATCCTCCGTGTATGTATTGTTGATATCTCTGTTATATGCGAAGAAGCCGAGGTTGACAGTTGCGCTGTCGAAATCAAATACCGATTCCGATGCGCGGTGGAGCTCGACCTTTGACTGTATGATGGTATCTCCGGACTCCGTATCCCAGGCAAGCATGGCGTAGATCGGGGCGGATCTTATTCCGCATCGTTCATCCGGGGCAACATAATCGAGTCCGTCAACATAGCCGTAGGTCTCGGGCTTGTCGACAAGCTCCTCGATGGGCCCGCAGAGCGTTACAAGATCGTCGCCGTTGATGGCGACAAACTCGCCCTGATAATACGCCACAAGAGGCAGAGTCGTCCTCTCGCCGTAGGTTGCTACTATAACGCTCTTGGTCCACGCAATGGACTCCGGCCTGATAATATGCAGCTCATGACTGCCGAGAAGCTTTCCGTCGTACATACAGTTCACAGTCACGTCACCGTATTCCGATCCGGCAGTGAAAATATTGCCCTCAACAGAGCCCATGGAATCGTCACTGAGGGTGAAGTACGCTCCCTCGGGCAGCTCGGCCGGATAGCCGCAGATATCCACTCCGTTGGCGGACAGCTTGACGGACGAGCCGGGAGAGAGGTAATCATAATCGGAGAAAACGTCCGCGCTCTGTACAACGCCCGTGGGCGCGGCGGTCGAATATACCATAATGGTGTTGGAGACCGAGCGCGGCGCGCCGTCGGAGGGTCTGTTGACCACCTGATAATCCTCGGCTCCGGGACGTCTGCACACGTAGGTAGAGGATCCGCCGCCGTCAAGGGCACAGGCATTGACGCAGCCCATAGAGAGCATTAAGTTGGCTCCCTCATAGAAATTTATGCCTATGGAGTACGGAGCCTGTCTGCCGTCGCAGACAAGGAGTACAACCTTGTTGTCAGCAGTCAATCCGACCAGTGTTTCAGGCGCCTTTGCCTGATTGATGGTTGGAGAAACAACATTTTCACCGTTCCTGACAAGGATGCCGTGGGTGGCGCAAGCCTCCTGAAGCTGATCCCTGTACTGAGAAAACTCGCCTATGTAGCCGAGCATCGGCGTTCCGTCCTTCTTGATAGCAAAGAACCCGAAGTTATCACCTTCGCTGCCGTAGACTATGTTACCCTCTGCATCACGTTTCGTGCCACCGGTAACCGGATCTACAAGAGCAACGTTCTCCAGGGTGTTGTCAACACCGTTCATGATAAATGCACCCCTGGGACGGCCGGTAGTCATATTATAATAGGACGAATTGGTTGCGACGACAATTCGGAAATTCTCGCCCTGATGCTTCGCCTCGGTAGCGTCGATCTGATCCGTTACAGTCTGCATACCGAATTCCTGAGTCTGATTATCCTTATAGTTGGCAATCAAGTGATTTGTGGGATTGCTCAGGTCGATGGTGGCGGCGTAGTAGCTGAGCCTGTCGTTGTTGGCAGTATATGCCACCGCTTCATTCTGAACGATTCCCGGCGCAAGCAGCGTCTCCTTATCCGAGACAAGAGTCATCTCCGCCGGCTGCAGAACAGCCGCGGACGCCGCCGCACACATAGAAAGCATGAGCGCCGCCGCAAGCAATACGGATATCAATCCTCTGGAAAGCTTCTTCACTTTGATCTTCCTCGCTTTTCTTGTAGTTTTCCGGCGCCTCTCCGGGCGCCCGATCCGACCGGTCAAGGGAAGTCGTAAACATTAATTCCGCATCGCAGAATACTGATTCCGCGTGCAATCCCCTATACTTTTTGATTATATCATTTGTCACGCTAAAAGTCAAATTTAACAGTAGCCCGGTTGTAGGTTTACAAAGTCAAATTAAACAGTAGCCCGGCAAGCTGCAAACAATGATAATCCGGCAGAAAGAATAATAAATCAGGGCGCGGCAAAAACCACACCCTGATGATCTGATTCTATATACTGTTTTATTCCACAAGGTTCGCAGTTATTATCAGTTTGCGAGGCCTGTGGTCTGGTCGATCTCGGACATACCTGCAAGGACGTTATTGAGCTTAACAAGATCCTGCGCGTTGATCCTTCTGTCGCCGTTCAGGTTCGCAGCCTGCTTGTATGCGCCGTCGAGCGGGTCGGCGGAACCGCTGACCGCGTTTGTAAGCGCGATCCTGTCATTGGCGTCGGCCGAGCCGTTACCGTCCACGTCGCCGTAGATAACGATCGTGTAGGTGGCTACGACCTCTCCCGTCTGCTCCGACGTGACCGTGACTTCCGTTCCGGTGCCGAGATATCTCGATGAGCCAGAGCCCGAATATGTTATGCTCACGTTCTCC
>JAFSXA010000164.1 GCA_017450135.1 Clostridia bacterium
ATCGTTTTCGGTGATTGACATATTATTACGACCTTTCGTCAGTATGTAATGTGTTCTTCGGCGTCCGGATGAGTTTTCCTGTATTTTTCGCCGTTCACGAGCATGGTGCCGATACCTTCATCCGTCAACACTTCAATGATAATGGAGTGGGGGATCCTGCCGTCGATTATGAAAACCTTGCGGACTCCCTGTTCTATGGCGTCGATACTGCATTTGAACTTGGGTATCATACCGCCGGAGATTATGCCTCTCTCTATCAGCTCGGGCGCGTCCTCGGTGTATATCCTTGTTATCAGCGACGAGGGGTCGTTCTTGTCCTTGAGTATACCGGCAATGTCGGTCATTGAGATAAGGCTCTCGGCTTTCAGTGCGCCGGCTATCGATGCGGCGACCGTGTCCGCATTGATGTTGTATACGTTGCCGTCGTTGTCACAGCCGACGGTGGAAACCACGGGAATGTAGCCCATGGAGATGGTATCGAGTATGGGCTGAACGTTGATTTTTGTGATTTCACCGACGAAGCCGAGCTTCGGCGACTTTGCCCGAGCCTCTATCATATGGCCGTCGGCTCCGCTCAGGCCTATCGCCTTGCCGCCCTTGGACTGGATAAGGCTGACGAGCGTCTTGTTCACCTTACCGGCGAGAACCATCTGAACGACCTCTGCAGTATCCTTGTCGGTGACGCGCAAGCCGTCCACAAATTCGGACTTTTTACCGATCTGCTCAAGCATATTGTTGATTTCGGGACCGCCCCCGTGTACGAGGACGACCTTGATGCCGATGAGTGAAAGCAGGATGATGTCACTCATGACGGATTGCTTGAGGCTGTCGTTTATCATGGCGCTTCCGCCGTATTTGATAACGAGTATCTTGTTATTGTATTTCTGTATGTAAGGCAGGGCGTGAGTCAGCACATGAGCCCTGTCTGCGTTTGATATTTTCATATTGCACACTGTCCTTTAAGTACGGTAATCGCCGTTTATTTTAACATAGTCATAGGTCAGGTCACAGCCCCACGCCGCAGCCTCATATTCGCCGGAGTTCAGATCGACAATTATGTTTATCTCATTCTCGAGCAGGATCTCCTTGGCCTTTTCCTCGGAGAACTCAATGCCTGCGCCGTCTTTGCAAACGTCGATTCTTCCCTTGGCGGATGAAAAGCCCACGTCGATTTTGCCTACGTCCACGTCTGCTCCGCTGTAGCCGATGGCGCACAGCACGCGGCCCCAGTTGGCGTCCGCGCCGAACATAGCGGCCTTGAGCAGGGAGGAGCAGATAACTGACTTTGCGACTGTCCTTGCCGTTTCGATATCCGCCGCTCCGCTGACTCTGCATTCAAGCAGCTTTGTCGCGCCCTCGCCGTCGCCTGCAAGCTTGCGGCAGAGATAGACCGTAACGCAGTTGAGAGCTTCGCAGAAGCTCCTGTAATCTTCGTCCTCCTCGGTGATAGTCTTGTTGCCCGCCATTCCGTTGGCGAGCACGGTTACCATATCGTTTGTGGAGGTGTCGCCGTCGATGCTTATCATATTGAAGGTGGATTTTATGTTTTCACTCAGCGCCTTCTGCAAGAGCGACGGCGAGACGGAGACGTCCGTCGTGATAAACGCGAGCATGGTAGCCATATTGGGATGTATCATTCCGCTGCCCTTGGCGATACCGCCGATCCTGCACTCTTTGCCGCCTGCCGTGAAGCTGACCGCGTATTCCTTGAGCACTGTATCCGTGGTCATAATGCCCTCCGCGGCGAAATTGCTGTGATCGCCGAGACCGTCGGCGAGCTCGTCGATCTTATCCGCTATGGGAGAGATATCAAGAGGCTGGCCTATGACGCCGGTGGAGGCAACCACCACGTCGGCGGCCGGTATGCCGACTGCCTTTTCAACAAGGCCGCACATCTTTTCCGCGACCTCTATCCCGTCGGCGTTGCAGGTGTTCGCGTTTCCGCTGTTGCATATGACAGCCTGAGCGTAGCCGTCGGAGATATTATTCTTCGTAACGGTCAGCGTGGCGCCCTTGACAAGGTTTGTTGTGTAGACCGCCGCTGCCGCCGCTCTGCATTCGCTCACGATAAGGGAAAGATCCCTCTTGGATTTATTCTTGCGTATTCCGCAGTGTATACCGTTTGCCTTAAAGCCCTTTGCGGCGCAAACGCCGCCCGATACTGTTTTCATTTTATACCTCCGTATTAAGTCCCGTCGTCTCTTCAACGTTCATGATTATATTCATATTCTGTATTGCCGCGCCGGAAGCGCCTTTCCCGAGGTTGTCGTAGCGCGACATCAGCAGGATCCTGTCCCCGTTGCCCTCAACAAAGATCTCCATACCGTCGTTGTATGAGAGCCTGTTCGAGGAAATAAAGCCGTTCTCGCCGACCTCCTCGCGGAATCTGACGATACCCTTTGCATATTTTTTTCTGTATACGTCCCTGATATCATTGACAGACGCGCCGGACAGATATTCCCTGAACAGCGGAACCGTAACGAGCATACCGCTGTAGAAATCGTCCACTATCGGACAGAATACCGGAGCCGAGGATAATCCGGTGACGGCGAGCATCTCTTTCAAATGCTTGTGGTTCTGAGCCAGACCGTACTGCCTTGCTCCGGAATATATCTCCGGGCGGTTTTTATCCTCATATTCCGCGATCATTTTTTTGCCGCCGCCGCTGTAGCCGGTCAGCGAGTGACAGGTGAGCAGGGCGTCCGGGGAGAGTATACCGCTCTCGATAAGAGGGTAGACAAGCGAGATGAAACCGCTGGCATGACAGCCGGGCACGGCAATGCGCGATGAGCTCTCGATACGCTGTCTGAACTTTTCCGACAGCTCCGGGAAGCCGTATGCCCAGTCAGGATCCGTTCTGTGCGCGGTTGAGGTGTCGAGGACTTTGACCTCCGGGTTTTCGATAAGGCCTGCCGCTTCAACTGCGGCGGCGTCCGGCAGGCAAAGAAAGGCGATATCGCACGAGTTCAGCATCTCACGCCTTGCTTCGGTATTTTTGCGCTTTTCCTCGGGGATGAGCATGAGCTCGATATCGTTTCTGGCGGAGAGACGTTCATATATACGCAGGCCTGTTGTACCCGCTTTTCCGTCGATAAAAACCTTTTTCATTGATATTACCTCGATATCCACTGTTATTGAATAATTATACAGCATTATTCATAAAAGTCAAGCAAAAGAGTATAATTATATTATTTTTATTGCATATATACAATTATTTCTGCAAAGAGACATATGTTTTTAACTATTGTACAACAATCGAAAAACAAATATTCCCGGCGACCCCGTTAAATGGCATTTGAAAGTTGACATTTATATTTTGATTTGATAGAATATATAGCAATAGAAATGATTCTGTATTGCAGTGTTTTGGGATGGATTATAAATGATCGAACTTATAGACAAAATCAATGATTGCCTGATAATAGCTCTGAGCTTCCTGTTTTTCTGGAGGGTCGTGCCGTTTCGCAGGAATAAAATGATATACAAAATAACAGCTGTTCTCTCCTGCGCCGCAATGATAACGGGCTACCGTTTGCTGATGCTGTATACACAGTTATACCCGATAGTTTGCTATATCCTCGCGGTGCTGGTACCGATGACGGTGGTTTTCTGGATACTGTCGCTGTATCGGGACACGAGATTCTTTATGATGATATTTACGGTGGCGTCGCTGATAAATATAACTTCATTCTTTTCGGCTTATTTTCAAAAGCTCTTTCCGATCAAGGTAGTGCCCGTTTCCCTGATGGTCACGGCAGTATTCTATTTTCTGATATTTTTTGTGTTCAGGGGCGCTGTTGAAAAGCAGAAAAAGACCCTCGAGATTTCAAGAGGTCAACTGAATATCCCGGCGATATCCTGCTTTTCCATCTTCTTTGTGCTTGTGTTCTGCGCGGAGTACCCCTCACCTATACTTGAAAGGCCGCAGTATTGTATCCAGTACGCCCTGCTGTGCACAGTGTGCATAATAGTGTATGTCGAGTATATGAGCTCGATCTACAGCTCAAGGACGGCGGCGGTCAGGAATGAGGAGCTGAAGATGCAGAATGAGCTGTATCATCTCGCCTATTTTGACGTTTTGACGGGCATAGAAAACAGGGCGTCTTTTGAAAAGAGCATAGAGCAGATCGACCGTCACCCGGAGCATTATCGCTCATTATGCCTTGTGTTCATGGATATCAATAATATGAAATATATCAACGATACCTACGGACATTACAGCGGTGACAAGTCGCTGATTTGCGTTGCGAATGCCCTCAGAGAGATATTCAAGGACGGTTATGCCAGGATATACCGCATCGGCGGAGATGAGTTTTGCGTTATCTGCCACAATAAATCGGAGATATTTATTAAGATAGCGCTCGGCAACCTTGAAGCCGAGATCGAAAAAACAAGACCGTATGATGAGCTGAGCATTGCCGTGGGATATGAGTTTTGGGATATTGATTCCGGCGAAGAATTGAATACCGTGTTCCAAAACGCCGACAGGAATATGTACAAGGTTAAAATGGAAATGAAGGATAATACTCATAGATTTCTCTAAATAATTTAAAAATTATCCCTTTAGATATAGTATTTTTATCCTAAACATTATATAATTTTTTTAAGGCAAAATCGGTGAAAACCGTAGGCGCAAAGCTTTAGCGTCTAAGCGTATTTTCGTATGATTGGCTGACTGCAACAATTTGTATTGTTGCAGCCGCTTTTGTTTTCTTAACGGCAATACGGATTATACGATATTTTACGGGCACAGAATAAGAAAGGGTGGCAAAATGGGTAAAAAGCCTTACAGGGTTATAAGTGTTTTTTCGATGACGGCTGCATTTTCGTCGGGACTGATGACCAAAGCGGAGGCTCTGATCCCGCAGTATGTTGGCGGATTCAGGATCAACTGGCCGGCGATCATTCTCGCGTTTCTGTGTCTTGCACTGGGTGCGCTCGCTATTGTATACAGGGACAAATATAATGCGCAGAAAAAGAACTCCCTCTCCGGGCTCAGAGACAGTATTACCGGTATCGGTAATTTGAAGTATTTCGACCTGAACTACCAAAATACGGTTTCCGATCGCAAAAACACTCAATACCATGTGGCTTATATTGCGTTCGATTATGAACTGATTGTAGGTATGTTCGGGTTTGAGACATACCAAGAGATGATGCGGTTTGCCGCGCAGAATATAACCGGGTTCCTGGCGGAGGGCGATTTTGCTGCCGTCATTTCCCAGGGAGCCTTTGCCGTGATGCTGAAAACAGAGGATAAAAACGGGGTTACAGAACGTCTGGAATCGCTTTTGGATAAGCTCAATAAATTCGATAAAAAATACAAAACTGAGTTAAAAGCGGTTTTCCGCTGCGGAGTTTATAAAATCAGCAGTAATGAAAAAAAGAGCGAAAATGCAATATTCTGCGCTCTTCAGGGTTATCACCATGCGGAAAGATTCAAGAGCTTTTTGGTTTTCTTCGATATGAAAATGCTGCTTTCCGATCAGAATACGCTGAAATATAAAAAGCAGATAGTTGACGGCATGGCGGATAACCAGTTTGAGCCGTATCTGCAGATGATAATTGACACTGAGAATAACCGTGTATGCGGGGCTGAGCTGCTCACGCGCTGGCATCATCCGGAAAAGGGCGCGCTGATGCCGGGGGTTTATCTCGACCTTATACATCAGGTGGATTTGACGAAGGAATTTGATTTCTACGTTTTCCGCAAGGCGTGTGAGGTCGTTGAGGAGCTTTATAGAATCGGCGAGGACAAGTTTACCGTATCGTGCAATTTTACGCAGACTACGGTATCTGATATATATTTCCCGGACACGATCGCCGAGATTGCTTCCGATTACAATTTTCCCCACGGTAATCTTGTGATAGAGATAACAGAGGAATCCATTTTCCATAACAGGAAAACCGCGCTGCTGAATATAGAAAAATGCAGAAATATGGGCTTCGGTATCGCTATTGATGATTTCGGCACGGGCTATACGTCGTTTGCGCTTCTGTGCTATTTCCCGGTTAATATTGTGAAGCTCGACAGAGAGCTTCTGCTCGCCGCCGAGGAGGAGAGGGGCGGCAGGCTGTTCAACGGAATAATAGAATTGTGCCACAATATGGATATGAAGGTCGTGTGTGAGGGTGTTGAGACGCCGAATCAGGATGGTATAGTCAAAAACGCCGGCGGCGACTTTATACAGGGCTATTATTACTACAAGCCGTTGCCCTTCATCGAGGCCAAGAAATCCCTTATCAAGGAGAGAAAAAGAAAGAAAAATCAGTAAAACCATAACAGCCGGTGCGATTGACACGCCCGGCTGTTCAGCGTGTCGAAAAAACATTTTCGGCACGCTGACAGACGTCGAGAAAGGATGCAAGACGCCGCTTTCTCTGACCCGAAGCTGTACAAAGGTACTGCGAGAGGGCAGAAAAGCGGCGAATTTGCAATAGTATCATTCTAAGATCTTCACAGATTATTTGTGTGATTCTTAAACCTGTATTTGTCAATTTATACGGGAGGGCGTGGCCTCCCCCTACACCCGATTATAGTAAACATTGCCGATATTTTGTTAATTTTTCTATTGCAAATGGTCTTGCGCCTTTATCGACAGTCTGAACAGCCGGTGCGATTGACACGCCCGGCTGTTTTTGTTTCAGGGAGCTGCTGTATTCAGTCGTTCACATGACCGGTTCGCAGCTTCTCGGTCAATTTGGCGCAGTCGCTTATTTTGATGGGATGAAAGCCTGCGATGGAGGAATAAACGGTATCGTTCAGCGGAGCCTTCCAGCGGTCCGGAATAGCGTCAAAACCGTTTATAGCACCTGCGACGGACCCGACTGTTGCGCCGTTGCAGTCGGTGTCAAGACCGCCGAGCACGGCTGTGGTCACGCTCCTTTCAAAATCACCGTTACCCCATACGAGGGCGGCTGTGCACAATGCGGCGTTGTTTATAGTGTGTACCGTAGACATGGCAGGATAGCGGCTCACGACTTTTTCCGCAAGCTCCTTTTCGTCTGCGGCGCCGAGGGCGATTTCACGCGCCGCCTCTATTTCACCGCGCAGCCTGCATTTGCGCGGAATACATGAGAGCCCGATATCGATAAGCCTGTTGATATCCTTCTCCACGAAGGCCGCAGCGATAACGGCGGCAAAAAACATGGCTCCGTACACGCCGTTTTTGGTGTGTGAAAAAAGCGCGTCCTTTGCCGCGGCTATGGCCGCTTTTTTCGGGTCGCCTGCGGCAGCGTAGCCGTAAACGTCAATACGTATCTGCGCGCCTATCCATTCGCGGTACGGGTTGTTGTGGTGGCTGATATAAAAAATATCACCGTCATCAAATCCGTCGAGCAGCGAGGCGTTTATATAAGCCTGCCTCTCGGCGGTGAAGGTCATATCAATCGGCAGATTTGAGAGCCAAACTCTGCCCACGTCCGCCGGGGTGAAATCAAAGCCGTGTTTTTGAAGAACAAGGAGGGCGAGCATCATGTATCTGATATCGTCGTCGCTCTGCATGAATTTGATGTTTTCCGCAAAGGAGGGGCTGCTGCCCGGTTCAAGCTCTATATCGTATTTTTCCGCGGCGGGGGAGTTCTTCGGTGCGTAGGATCTGATGGGGTATTTACCGGCTTGTGAGTACCACTCGTATATAAATCGCCAACCGTGCAGACCGTCCTTGCCGCCGGTGAACGGAAAACACTCAAACGG
>JAFSXA010000165.1 GCA_017450135.1 Clostridia bacterium
CTGAATTCCGCACGCAGAGCCTTCTCTTTCTCTATCCTCGCTATCTCGGCGTCACGCTCTTTACCGTGCCGCCTGCTTGCCGAGACTGCCTTTATCCACATAAATATCGTGAGTATCACCAATACTGTCAGCGCAACGGCCGCCAGCGGATGCTGTGAAAGATATTCAAACATCTGTTTTACCTGCCAATTCCTTATATATTTCTCCTTTTTTGAAGCCGGAGAGCTTAGCAGCCTCCTTTGCTGCAGAGCTTGCGCTCATACCGGCGGCTACGCTTGCTCGCGCGGCGTCGACAGCCTGCTCAAAGGTCATCTCATCCCCGTTATCTGTCTCACATCCGGCGATAACCAGCACGATCTCGCCCTTAAGGCTACCGTCGCCGTATTTTTCAACAGCCTGTGAAAGCTCCGTCCTGATGACCTCCTCGTGTATCTTGGTGATCTCGCGGACTATTGCCAGCTCCCTGTTGCCGAAGGCCTTATACATATCGCGCAGGGTGGCGGCGAGCTTGTGGGGCGCCTCGTAGAACACCATCGTCCTCTTTTCATTTTTCAAGGAATCCAGATGCTCCATCCTGCCGGGCTTGTTCACGCTCAGAAAACCCTCAAACGTGAACCTGCCCGAGGGCATACCCGATATCGCGACAGCCGTGGCAAAGGCGCACGGACCGGGCACGGATTCCACCTTTATCCCCTGCTCATGGCAGGCTCTGACAAGATCCTCTCCGGGATCCGAGATCGCAGGCATACCGGCGTCTGTCACAAGCGCGCAGTCCTCGCCGGCGAGGATGCGGCTGATTATCGTCTCGCCGTGCTGCCGTCGGTTATGCTCGTGATAGCTGACCATCGGCTTTTTTATACCGAAGTGGTTAAGCAGCTTCACCGTGACCCTCGTATCCTCGGCGGCGATAAAATCGCAGCTCTCAAGGGTGGCAACAGCCCTGGGTGAAAAATCCCCGAGGTTGCCGATAGGCGTTCCGAGTACATAAAGCTTACCCAAATCAATTCTCCTTACCGCAGTCTCCGTAAATCTCTCTGACCTCGCTCGAATAGACGCCCTCCCGGGAATACATTATCAGCTCAGGCTCAACGTTCAGGAAGGGTCTGCCGCCCTTGGTTCCCTCGAGCAGGAAAAGCCATGGCCTTGACCCGGGCGACTTGGAAACGAAGCGAAGTCTTTTCGGCTCGATCCCGTGCCGCCTCATTTCCTCAAAGGCGTCCGCGAGACGTTCCGGGCGGTTGCACATACACAGCCGCCCCCTGAAGCGCAGGAGGTAGGCCGCCGCGGCGCACACGTCGGAGAGACTGCACATTGTCTCGTGCCTTGCCGCGCTCGCGCTCGGCGAGCCGCTGACGACGCCGCTCCCCCTCGCCTTATAGGGAGGATTCACGGCGACAACGTCCATGCATCCGTGTGGCAGGACGGAGCCGATCTCCCTGAGGTCGCAGTTTATGACCCCGGTATCCGGATCGAGCCCGTTAAGCTCAAACGATCTTTGGGCAAGCACGCAGGCCTCGGGCATCAGCTCGACGGCCGTGATCCGCCCTCCTCTGCCGTTCCTGCGCCAAAGCACCGTTACGATGCCGCAACCGGCACAGAGGTCGCAGGCGGAGTCGCCGGAGCCCGGCGACGCAAAATCTGCGAGCAAAACAGCGTCCGTCCCGAAGCCGTGGGAATCTGAAACACAGATCTTAAAGCCTTTTCCGAGGTTTTCCGTTCTGAATTCCGACACCGAGCCACCCTCCTGTTTACTGAATTATTGTATCAAAAAAATAATGTTAAAAAAGGAGCGGGCATAACAGCCCGCCCCTCAGATTTGTATGCTTATTCCTCAACAGGAGCTCCAACAGGACATACATCAGCGCAAGCACCGCAGGAAACGCAGGTATCTGCATCGATCTCGTACTTTCCGTCGCCTTCGGAGATTGCACCGGTGGGACATTCAGCAGCACAGGCGCCGCATGAAATACAGTCGTCGGTAATCTTAAAAGCCATAAACGTAACCTCCTTGTTCAAGATTTATTTCATTGTATCACAAATAAGTAAAATTGCAATAGTTTTTTCCGAAAAAATCAACATATTTCTACACCGCTGTAATAATGCTTCAATATTTCTTCCCATGTCGCGCCCTGTCTTGCCATATAATCCGCCCCGTACTGGCTCATACCGACAAGATGCCCGTTGCCGACGGTGGTCACCGTAAAGCCGCCTGACTCATGCTTTATCTTAAAGATACAGCTTTTCAGGCCGAGCGCAAGTCTCAGATCACCGCCCGAGACCTTTGTGCCGCCTATGTATATGCTTTTGACAAATCCACTGTCCGTGGCTTCGCTTTTGCCGACCCATTTTTCCGGCTCGGAGCCGAGCTTAACAGAGGCTATCGTCTGCGCCTTTTTGCGGAAATCCTCCTCGCTGAATTTCACGCTCGCCCTGTACCTCGGCGATATCATGTCACCCAGGCTCTGCACGCTCTGCAGATAAGGTATGCTGCTGCCCCATACGGTCTGTGCGCTCTCGGTCACACCGCTGTTCAGATCGTGATAGACAGCGAGGACGGGCTCGCCGTTATACATGAGCTTTTTGCCTGCGACCGCGTCAACGGCGGCCTCCGTCTTTTTTTCATACGCCTCGTAGTTTTTACCCCATTTTTTCTGTCTCTGCTCCTTTGATAAATAGCCCTGGCTCTCTGCTCCAGAGTCCGAGACATCGGCGCCGTTGAATCTGCCGTCCGATTTTTTTGCCCTGCTGTAAAGGGCGTAGGTATAACAGGCAACAGCCTGTGCCTTTAGCGCCTCAGGATGGCACTCGGGATCCATCTCAGCCGCCAGCGCGCCTGTCACGTATTCCCTTTCGTCAAGCTTTTCCACCTTTCCGTTTTCGGTCAGCATGACGCTTATCGTTCCATCGTCGGCCTCAGTCTCATTCACCGGCTCCGGCGCCGCCCGGCTCCTGTCGAGAAATGTCAGCGGCGTAATTATCATCGCCGCCGCAAGTATCATGCAAAGCAGAATATTTTTTCTCATCGCGATCACTCCCATGTCAAATAATATGCAGACAAGCCCGTTTTAATGACCGCAAATATATCCGACCGGGTTAACGGCAAAATATACGCAAATTTCTTGACATCGCGCGCCTTTATATAGTATAATAATCTGAAATATTTTATGGCGGTGAAGCAATGAATTCCTACATATCACCTATCAATAACGACAACGTCCAGTTCCTTATCGAAGAGCTCGGCAGGAACAACCGCATAAATCCGGATGATTTCAGCAGATTCGGCGTCAAAAAAGGCCTCAGAAACGCGGACGGCACCGGCGTCATGGCGGGGCTGACCAGAATCAGCTCGGTCGACGGCTATTACATAGACGACGGAGAGAGAGTCCCCAAGGAGGGCCAGCTCTATTTTCGCGGCTTCAAGATGTCGGAGATCGTAGAGCACTGCCAGCTTGAGAACCGTTTCGGATTCGAGGAGGTCGCCTGGCTGCTGATTTTCGGCTCCCTTCCGACCGCCCTGCAGCTTGAACGGTTTGAAAAGATCCTCGCAGAATGCAGAAATCTGCCGGAGGACTTTATTGAGGACATGATAATGAAGGCCCCCTCGCCCAACATCATGAACAAGATAATGCGTTCTGTGCTCGCTCTCTATTCCTTCGACAAGAACCCGGACGACATATCTATTGAAAACGTAATAAGGCAGTCCATTGAGCTGATAGCCCAGATCCCAATGATCATGGCTTACGCCTATCAGGTCAAGAGAAGGCATTACTACAAAAAAAGTATGTATATCCACCCGTCGAAGCCCAACCACTCCACAGCCGAGTCCGTCCTGCACTCCATACGCTCGGACAAGACGTTTACCGACGAGGAGGCAAAGCTGCTCGACCTGTGCCTTATGGTGCACGCAGAGCACGGAGGCGGCAACAATTCCACCTTTGCCACGCGCGTGCTGACCTCCAGCGGAACGGACACCTATTCCGCCATAGCCGCAGGTATCGGCGCTCTCAAGGGACACAGGCACGGAGGTGCAAACATCAAGGTGGCCGAGATGCTCGACCAGATCACCGATAGCGTCAGCGATATCACCGACGAGGGTCAGGTCGCGGACTTCCTTAAAAAGATCATACGCAGGGAGGCCGGCGACGGCTCGGGCCTTATCTACGGAATGGGACACGCGGTCTACACTCTCTCCGATCCGCGGGCGGTCATACTTAAGAAAAAGGCCGGGGAATACTCGGCAAAGTGGGGCTATGAGGAGAAATTCAGGCTCCTGGAGCTCATAGAGCGTCTGACCCCCGAGATCTTCTCAAAAGAAAAGGGCATCAACAGACCGATATGCGCCAACGTCGATTTCTATTCCGGCTTCATCTATGAGATGCTTCAGATACCCCGCGACCTCTTTACTCCCCTCTTCACCACCGCCAGGATAGCCGGCTGGTCGGCGCACAGGATAGAGGAGATCACGACCGGCGGCAAGATAATACGTCCTGCATACAAGAGCGTTTCCACCAGAAAAAAATACGTCCTCATAGGCGACAGGATAGATAAATTCATGCCGGAAACAAACTACATTCCGTTTGAAGAAAGAATCAAGAAACAGGGTGATCAGTCATGAAAAACAAAATGAAAAAATCTTACCTTACGGCGATGTGCGCAACTCTCGCCGCTCTGCTGATATCGGTTCCTCTGAGGATATATCAATATTTCAACATCATCGAGCCGCAGACCGGCTTTTACAGCAAGATCGACGCGTCCGTCTACGTGATGTACACCGTACTGGCGGCCGCCTTTATCTGCGCCATGTTCGTCAGCCGTAAAAAGAATGAGGACGACGGGATACGCAGAAAATCCCCGATGTTCCTGTGCGTATCCATAATCATGGCCATAGGAGTTATCGTTGACTCTGCCTCACAGTTGATCGCCTATTTCGAGCTTTATTCGGAAGCGACGGGCGCAAACGCCCTGTCTGTCTCGGAGTACATCTCCGCACAGGGCGGCACACTGCTCCTTTTGCAGGCGGTGTTCGGCTGTCTTTCCGCAGTATACTTCTTCGTGTTCGGTCTGACCGTCGGCTTCGGCAACTCCGACGGATCAAAATTCAGGCTTTTCGCGCTTGTCCCCGTGATATGGTGCATATTCCGCCTGCTCTACAGGTTCAAGAGGACAATAAGCTTTACCAACGTATCCGATCTTTTGCTTGAATTGTTCATGCTCGTTTTCAGCCTACTGTTCTTCCTGGCATACGCACAGGTCACCACAAAGGTGGACGGCAGCTCGGTATACTGGAAGCTGTTCGCCTGCGGCCTGCCCGCTTCGCTCTTTGCCCTCGTCTGCTTTATACCGAGGTTCATTATCGTTGTGACAGGCAAAAGCGAGATGCTCGCTGACGGCTACGGGGTCTGCTTCAGCGATCTCACTCTTGCGGTATTCGTTGCATACAATCTTATCTCGAGAGCAAGGGTTCAGACGGAGAAGCTTCCCGAATAACCCACCTCACCGATTACTCTGACGATCAGGAGCTGCCGATGTTTTTCGCAAACATGAAAATAGCCGCCGAACAGGTCGCGGTGCTTTATATTATGATACTTGTCGGCGTTGTTTGCGACAAGCTCGGCGTCTTTACCGAAAAAACCGGCAAGGCGTGCACCAACCTCCTTTTCTACATCATCACACCGGCGGTAATAATCGAATCCTTCCTCTCTCAGGAATTTACAAGGGAGAGCGCGGTCAAGCTTTTGATATCCGTGGGCTGCGGTATGCTGATGCACGTCGTGGCAATAGCGATGAACACTCCGCTGTTTTCACGCGGCGACCACGACCGCAACT
The DNA here is from genome assembly GCA_017450135.1 of Clostridia bacterium. GTDB lineage: Bacteria > Bacillota > Clostridia > Oscillospirales > Acutalibacteraceae > CAG-488. The sequence goes on from JAFSXA010000165.1 coordinate 5,827, forward strand.
GCGTCTTCAAATACGGCGCCATCTACGGGAACGTCGGCTATATGACTCTCCCGCTTACGGCGGCGGTGCTCGGCGACGAGGGCGTATTCTACTGCTCGGCGGTAGTCATGGCATTCAACGTCTTCTCCTTTACCCACGGCGTTTTCATGATGGACAACAATCTGAAGAAGTTCGACCCCAAGCTGCTGATACTGAACCCGGGCGTCATATCCGTGCTGATAGGGCTACCGTTCTATCTGCTGAGCGTGCATCTGCCCGAAATAATCCACAAGCCGATCACCTTTATCTCGTCGACGCAGACGCCGGTGGCGATGCTCGTGTTCGGCACCTTCCTTTCCAACACAAAGCTCGGCGACATCTTCAAAAACGGCAAGATCTTCCTCGTGGCTCTTTCAAAGCTCGTGATCCTGCCGGCGATAATGGTCCTGCTGTACAGGCTTATGGGGCTAAGCGGCACGCTTCTGACGGCGCTGACTATATCGGCCTGCGCCCCCTCAGCCAACAATACGGTGATGTTCTCCGCCAAGTACAACAAGGATACGGGGCTTGCCGCACAGGTGGTGGCGACGGTAAGCTTTATTTCCATAATAACCATCCCGATAATAATAGCCACCGTACAGACGATCGCATAACAAAACCGAAAGGATATTGAATATGAAGCTTTTAATCACGATCATAAACAGCGACGATTCGCACAAGGTGCTCAATGAGATAACCAAGGCGGGCTTCTACGCCACCAAGCTCACGACAACCGGCGGCTTTCTGCGCACCGGCAACCTCACCCTGCTCATGGGCGTGGAGGACGACAAGGTCGACGAGTTGCTTGACCTGCTGAAGAAGAACTGCAGCAAGCGCGAGGAGCTGACAACGGTCATGCCCGCCTACGGCGACGAGTTCATGAGCTCCGTACCGGTCAAGATAACGGTGGGCGGAGCGACCGTATTCGTCCTCGACGTGGATCAGTTCCATAAGATGTGAATATGAAGCTGCCGGATACAGGTCTGAGTCCCTCAGACAAAAAAGTCCTCGCCGGGATGGGAGCCTCATCCCGTCTACCCCACGCCGTGCTCATAGAGGGCGCAGAGCCTCAGGCCAGAGCCGGGCTTTCCGGTTATATAGCCTGCTGCGCGGTCTGCTCCTCGGCGGACAGACCCTGCGGAGTATGCGAAAACTGCCGGAAGGCGCTCGAAGGCATCCATCCGGACGTGATAGTATACGACCCTGCCGATGAGAACGAAAAGACCTTCAAGGTCAAGGCGGTTCGTGAGCTGCGCGACAGAGCCTTTATCATGCCGAACGAGGCGGAAAACAAGGTGATGATACTCAGACAGGCGGACAAGATGAACGCTCAGGCGCAAAACGCCCTGCTCAAAATAATCGAAGAACCGCCTGAACACGTAATCTTCATACTCGAATGCGAATCAGGAAAGGCAATGCTTCCGACAATTCTTTCAAGAGTCGCCTCGTTTGCAATCACCGGCAAAGCCGAAGACTCGGGAGACAAATTGAAGGCGGAGGCATATCCTCTCGCCGGGGATCTTCTCAACGCGCTTATGAAGCCGACGGAGCTTGAATTCATGCGGCTGACGGCAGGCTTTGAAAAAAAGCCGGAGCTTTTTGAGCCGACGATATCAGCAATGAAGGAGATACTCCGCGACGCCTCGGCAAAAAAAGCAGGCTCAGCCATCGCCCTGACCGATAACGGCGGGCTGATCGAAAGTCTCGGCGCAAAATTCTCCTTGAAAACCATTCTCAGGATCAACGACAAATTGACGGAGTTTGAAAAAACAGCCAAAACCAACGCCAACAAAAATTTGCTTTTTACGCGCTTCAGCAGTATTTTAAGATGCGCGGCATATAATATAAAAACAGACACCCGACATAACATACAGTAGATTTACCGGAGGTGAAATCATGTCGGAAATTATCGGAATAAGATTTAAGGAAAAGGACAAGATCTATTATTTTGATCCCCTTGATTACAAGCTTCGCCGCGGAGACTATGCAATAGTAGAAACGGTCCGCGGAGTGGAATGCGGCGAGGTTGCGATAGAGAACAGGGACGTCAGCGACGACGATATCGTAAAGCCCCTTAAACCCATCATCCGCGTCGCCACCAAGGCCGACCTCGAAACGGTTGAAAAAAACAGAAAAAAGAGCAGAGAAGCCTTTGATATCTGCCTGAAAAAAATCGCCGAGCACGGGCTTGAAATGAAGCTCATCGACGCGGAATACACCTTTGACGGCAGCAAGATACTCTTCTATTTTACCGCCGACGGCAGGGTCGATTTCCGCGAGCTCGTCAAGGATCTGGCAAGCGTCTTCCGTATCAGGATAGAGCTGCGGCAGATCGGCGTCCGCGACGAATCGCGCATGAAGGGCGGACTCGGAGTGTGCGGCAGACCCTTCTGCTGCAACAGCTTTCTGTCCGATTTTCAGCCCGTCTCCATCAAGATGGCAAAGGAGCAGGGACTCTCACTCAATCCCACAAAGATCAGCGGCACCTGCGGCAGACTTATGTGCTGCCTTAAATATGAGCAGAACGCCTATGAGCATCTGCTTAAGATCACGCCGAAGACCGGCGCGATAGTCGAGACCGCCGAGGGCAGAGGCGTGGTGGTCGAATCCGACCTGCTCAGAGGTCTGCTCAAGGTAAAGCTTGACAAAAGAGCGGAAGCCGCACCCTCTGTATTCGACAGGCGCGACGTGAAGCTTATCAAGGACAAGAAGATCACAGTGAACAAATCAGAGATCGACGCTCTGAAAAATATTGAATAGAATTTTCAAAAAGGAGGTATCAGATACAATTCCCTTAGCGTTTCCGTGGGTTAGTCAGCGGAATGGTTGTATCGAAACAAGACTAAAATGAGCAAAATAGTATTAAAAATCGGAGGAATGAGCTGCAGCGCATGCTCAAACGGACTTGAAAAGTATCTCAACAAGCAGGACGGGATCAATCAGGCGACCGTCAACCTGGTGATGGCGAACGCGATGATCGATTACGATGAGGCAAAAGTCACAAGAAAGATGCTTGACAAATTTGTCAAGGACGCCGGCTTCGAGAGTCTCGGCATTTACAACGAGAACGAGGAGGAAAAAACCGGCTCCTCAAAAAAGATACTCTTTATTGTTTTCGCCGCGCTTTCAGTTATTCTGATGTACGTTTCCATGGGACACATGATAGGCCTGCCGGAAATACCGCTGATCGGCGCCATGAGCAACCCGCTCGGCTACGCTTTAGCGTTGGCAGTTCTTACGGTCCCGTTCCTTGTATACGGCTTCGACATCCTTAAAAGCGGTATCAAGAACGCACTGCACAAAATGCCGAACATGGACACGCTCGTCGCTCTCGGCGTTACGAGCAGCTTTCTCTACAGTGTGTACGGGCTTATCATGACGGCTCTCGGCAGCACGGAACACGTACACAGCCTGTACTTTGAATCGTCCGCAATAGTGATATTCTTCATCAAGCTCGGCCGCTATATAGATTCTGTCAGCAAGGACAGGACAAAGGACGCGATCAAGAGCCTTGTGCAGATAACGCCCAGGGATGCGACGATCAAGCTCAACGGGGTGGAAAAGTCCGTCACCATTGACGAGATCAAAAAGGGCGACACCGTAATCTCAAGACCGGGCGAAAGGATAGCCGTTGACGGAACGGTAACGGCCGGCAGAGCGCATATTGACGAATCCTTCATAACCGGGGAGAGCAAACCGGCTCTCAGAAAGCCGGGCGACAGGGTCATAGCCGGCAGTACGGATTATGACGGCTATATAGAATACAGGGCCGAAAAAATCGGCAGGGAATCCACAATTTCGGAAATCGTCAGGATAGTCGTGGAGGCTACCTCCACCAAGGCGCCGCTCGCAAGGATCGCGGATACGATAAGCGGATTCTTTGTACCTGCTATCATTCTTATAGCTCTTTTAAGCTTTATAGGCTACCTGCTTGCGGGGCAGTCCTTCGCCGCAGCGCTGAACACCTTTGTGACCGTTCTTGTGGTCGCCTGCCCGTGCAGCCTCGGGCTTGCCACTCCGCTCGCTATTGTCGTTTCCGAGGGCAAATGCGCCGGGAAGGGCATACTTATAAAGCGCAGCGAGGTGCTTGAAAACGCGTCAAAGACTGATACCGTGGTC
>JAFSXA010000166.1 GCA_017450135.1 Clostridia bacterium
GCCGAGCTTCGGGGAGTAGAGATGTGCGTCGGTTATGACCGTGAATTCAAGCGTCTTTTTGCTGTTCATTTCCCACCTCAGTTTTCTTCGGAAACTCCGCGTCTTTCAATAAGTGCTTTTGAAATCTCGTCGGTCTTATCCTTGTTCAGGTCATAGAACAGTATCGGGACGATCTGGAGCAGTACGAAGCAGGCGGGGATTATCGTGTATATGATAAGGAATCTTATGAGCGTTTTTTCGTCCTGCGGGGCGTAGGCGACCGAGGCGTTGCTTGATTCGGCGTAGCCCGACCATTTATATACAAGAAATGCTCCGAGCGAGCTTGTGAATGCGGACGCGATTTTTGAAAACAGTCCCACGCCGGCGTAGCACAGGCCGTCCTGACGCTTGCCTGTTTTCCACTCTATCTCGTCTATGCAGTCGGCTATCATGACGTTGGGGGTCAGATTCGTATTTCCGTTTTGCAGACCGACAAGGAAATTGATTATCAGGAAGGGGATTATCAGCTCTTTCCGGAAGCCGATCATCATTGAAACAACAAACAGCAGTGCGAAGCTGACCGCTCCGTAGAGGCTCGAGAATATGAAGGTCTTTTTTCTGCCTATGGTTTTAAGGAGCTTTTTTACCACCAGCATACTCACCGCCGTGCCGATACCCATCGGCAGCAGCAGGGCAACTTTAAGACCCTTGTCGCCGAGCAGGTAAATGGCGATATAGAGGCTGACGATGCCGTACACGCCTCTTCCGAAGCCGGCGAGCTTCGCGAGCGAGACCATCAGCAGATTCTTGTTGCTGAATACCACCTTCAGGCTTTCGAGCAGATTGACCTGCTCAGCGGTGTAGGGTATCCTTTCCTTTGTGTTTTTGAGCATGACTGTCATGAACAGCAGACATCCAACTGCACAGATCGCGGTGGTTATCTGCAGGTCGCGGCCTCCTGCCTCGGCAGCTTTGAAGCCCGATTCTCCGAGGACCGCCTTCATGACAGCGCCAACAACGATCAGGACCACCATACCTCCGGACTGGCCTATCGCCTTGGTGATACCGGCGATGGATATGGCGTCGCTTCTCTCGGTAGGATTGGGGGTGATGACCGCGCCGAAGCAGTTGGACGGGTTCTCAACTGCTACAGATACGCAGATGTACAAACTGTAAATTATAAACATCCATGCCGCAGCCGCAGGGAAGCTGTCAGTATGTGGCGCGAGGAAAACGAGGACGGAGATAATTGCGAGAGGCACGCAGCCGTAGATCAGCCAGGGCTTTATTTTGCCGCGCTTCGATTTTGTTCTGTCGACAAGACAGCCGATAACAAGCTCCGCGACTGCCCCGGTGATACCGGCGGCTAAAAAAACAGCCGAGATCAGCGTGGCTATTTTCGAGCCGTCAAAGCCGCTGTTCTTAAAGGCGAAGTCGGCAAAATATGTCTTTGAATAATCAGGCATCCACCCGGTGAGCAGGACTATTCCGAACAGTCCTATACCGTATGACAGAGCCTCGGCCGGAATGGTAAGCTCCTTCCTGCCGAGTCGGAGCTTCTTTGTTTTCATATATTTTTCCATTATTCCTTCTCCGATCAAACATGATTCAATAATAATTTAACATATATCTGTCAACATTGCAATATTAAGCTTTAAATGAGAAGCAGCTTGCAACAAACTAACACCTGTTGCAAACTGCATTATTATATTTTGTTTCTTTTTGTTCTTCGCTAAAGACGACGGCTCCGTTTTGCACTGATATTGATGATGCGTTCAGAATATTATCGGTTGGATCTGCTCCCCCTTTAAAGCGTTTTCCGCGGCGGCCGTTATCTGCGAGAAGTCCGCCACAACGGAGCGCGGCTTTTTTTGAGCGTCGTCCTGGCTCATCGGGACAAAGTATATATTTTTGTAATTCAGAAGCTGGCCGATATTCTTCGAAGCGGCTCCCAGTCCGTCATTGGTGGAAACGGCGATCAGTACGGGACGGCCGTTCCTCAGATGTGATTTTGCCGCCATTGTTACGGCTGTGTCCGTGATACCGTTGGCGAGCTTTGCAAGAGTGTTGCCGGTGCACGGCGCGATTATCAGCAGATCGAGCATCCCTTGCGGTCCTATTGGCTCCGCGTCTTTGATAGTATGGATCACGCCCGATGAGCATATATCTTCAATATCTCCGATGAAATCCGCTGCTCTTCCGAACCTTGTGTCGGTATTGTACGCTGTCTCCGACATTATCGGCTGCAGCTCGTAATTGAGCTTTTTCAGCTCCTTCATCTGCGGTATTGCTTGTTTAAATGTGCAAAATGATCCGCACATTGCGAATCCGATTCTTTTATTCATTTTTTCCCTCCCCGATAAGCTCCAGGACAGTGTCGGCTATAAGCGCACCCGATTCCCGCGGGAAGTATTTGCCGGGCAGACCCGGAGCTTTAATATATTTGAATCCGGAGGTGTCCGTCACAGAGGCGTCAAATCCGAAGGGCTCGGACGCGATTTCAATATAGGCGTTGTTTTTGCCGAAGCCTCTGACAGCCCTGTCAAGGATGTGTGCAGGTACCGTGTTGATGATCACGTCGTGCTTTTTCAGAGCTGCTTCAAGCTGTGCAAAATCTCCGGAGCTACAACCCGGCTTCCGTGCCGCCTGAGTGGCGCCGGGGCTCCTTGCATATACGGTGATATCGTTTGTGAAGCTTTTAAGCTCCCGGCATATTGCTCTGCCGCAGCTGCCGTAGCCTATAACGGCGACGCTTCCGCCGTCAAGGCTTATATCATTTTCTCCTGCCGTCAGAATGACTCCGCGTGCGGTCAGATCGGAATTTATATCAAGGAATCTCTTTGCGGCGCAATAGCTAACGGCGTTCTCCGGCATTGAGCTTTCGGGCGCATTGCCGTAAAACAGCCGGGCGCCGCCGAGTCCGGATAAAACGTGACTCAGCGGAATATCCGTGCCGCAGATCAAGCCTCCGCTGAGCGTGGGCAGGGGAAGTATTATATGATCCCAGCCGTTGATATAAGCCGATGCCGATGATATGATCCCGACTGAGAAGCCTTTATCCGCGAGAGTATCGGCGCAGGAACTCATCCTTTCGCCCGAGCCTATGATAAGAAATCTGCCGCCGTTCATAAAACTGCCTCCGTTACATGATATGAAAATGAAAAGTAAATGTTAATTTTTTTAAAATGCTATTTATTTTTACATCCTTTTGCAATATAATATATGCAGATGAATCGGGAGATGATTTAAATGTTTGAAATAGACGAGCTTTTAAAAAAGGTAAAAAGGATCCATATGATAGGTATCGGCGGCTCGGGAATGTGCCCTCTTGCAGAGATATTGTATCACGAGGGATACCTGCTCTCCGGCTCGGACAATAACGAGACCGATAATCTTGCGCGGATCAGGGGTATGGGTATCCCGGTTGTACTCGGACAGAGCGCGGAGAATATCAGGGGAGCGGAGATGATAGTTTACACCGCCGCTCTGCTGCCGGATAATCCCGAGCTTGTCGCTGCAAAGGCCTCGGGCATCCCCACCTTTGAGCGCGCCGAGCTTTTCGGCGCAGTCACAAGGCTCTATGACAACTGCTACTGCGTATGCGGCACGCACGGGAAAACGACAGTGACATCAATGCTGACACAGATAATGCTCGAATGCGGCAGGGATCCTTCCTGCGTCATCGGCGGCAAGCTTCCGCTGACAGGCACCAACGGCAGAGTCGGAAAGACTCAGACCATGGTCTGCGAGGCCTGCGAGTTCAAGGACACCTTCCTCAGCCTCGCCCCGGACGTCGCGATCATCCTGAACGTAGACGCGGATCACCTCGAGTATTTTAAGAATATCGACAATATCATCCTGTCCTTTCATAAATTTGCTGGGATGGCGACAAAGGCTCTTATAATCAACGGCGACGATACAAACACCATGAAGGCCGTCGAGGGCGTGGAGGGGAAGGACGTTGTAAAATTCGGCTTCGGCTCCGGGAACGATATCACCGCTGAGAACATCATTATGGATCATGCCTTCGCTCATTTTGAGCTTGTCAAAAGGGGATTAAAGGTTGGCAAGGTTGAGCTGAAGGTCCCGGGTATGCACAATGTGCTGAACGCGCTTGCAGCTCTTGCTGCTGCCGATTACGAGGGCATACCGCTCGAGGAAGCAATTGCCTCTCTTGAACGCTTCGGCGGAGCGGCGAGGCGGTTTGAGGTTCTTGCCAAGATAAACGGCCTTACCATAGCGGACGATTACGCCCACCATCCCGCCGAGCTTAAGGTGACTCTTGAGAGCGCCATGGAGATGGGATACAACAGGGTGTGGGCTGTGTTCCAACCCTTTACCTACTCAAGGACCAAAGAGTTTATGGATGAGTTTGCCGACGTCCTGAAGATACCGGACAGGTGCGTAATGACCGAGATAATGGGCTCGAGGGAGGTCAATACCGAGGGCGTATACACCTCTCAGCTCGCGGCAAAGATACCCGGAAGCGTTTGGTTCAACACCTTTGACGAGGTCGCCGACTATGTGCTTGCCAACGCCGAAAGCGGCGATCTGATAATCACACTCGGCTGCGGCGATATATACAAGGCCGCCAAGCTGATGATAAAAAAGCTTAAAGAAAAGGAATAACGGTTATAATATGATTCGCCCCTGCCGGAAAGCTTTGACCGGCAGGGGCGATTGCTGTTTCTGTATTTATACTGATTTGAATTTCGAGACCGGGGCGTCAGCCGGGTCGTAGTTTTCAATATAGTCGAGGATCTTTACAGGATCGTCGGAAATATAGAAAAGCTCTCTGCACTCCGGGTTCATGAATTTCTGATCTATACCGTTTTGAATGAAAGCTTCAAAATGGTCATAGTAGCCGTCCGTACTCAGCAGTGCGATGGGCTTGCTGTGTCTGCCGAGCTGTTTGAGGGTCACTATCTCAAAAAATTCGTCAAAGGTGCCGAGCCCGCCCGGGGCTGCGATGAACGCCGCCGAGCGCTCGTCCATTATCCTCTTTCTCTCGCGCATTGTCTCGGGATAGATGAATTCCGTGCATCTGTCGTATAGTATACCGTCAACGTTAAAGAATGAGGGCGCTACTCCTATGATAAAGCCGCCGCCCTCATGGACTCCGCGGGCGACCGCTCCCATCATACCGTTGGCGCCGCCTCCGAAGACCAGCGAATGTCCGCGGTCTGCCATAAGTCTGCCGAGGGCTTCGCCTGCCTCTATGTATTTTTTGTCGATCTCGGTGCTTGACGCGCCGTAAACACAGATATTCATTCTTTCACCTCGCTGAAAAAGTCTCTGATCGCTGCTTCGGTGGTGTTCGCGCTGCCCTGTATCAGCTCGTCTGAGCCGCCTCCGCGCGCGTTAAGCTCAGAGCGCATCCTTTTAATGACTTCACCGAGCGGAACGGTTCGGCTCGCAACGGCAAAAGTATAACCTCTGCCGTCGCCGCCTGAGAAGAACGCACAGCAGCCCTCGCGCGTCTTTGCGGAATCGAGGGCGAGCTCGCGCAGCTCGGGAACGCTCAGCTCATTTTCAAAGACCGGGACGTTTTTATCGCCGGACAGACTATCATTCTTAAGTCTGACAATCTCCTTTTTGGCTCTTGCAAGCTCCTGCCTGAGTCTTGAATTTTCGTTGAAAAGTCCCTCGAACACCTGCGCCGCTTCATTCTGCTTGGCGCAGAGTCTGACAGCTATTTTACGCAGATTGTCGTACTTTATCACGCTGTCATTATATGCGTCGAGTCCGCTGAGAATTCTTATCCTCGTGCCGCCGCGGTGACGGCTGTGCTCGATGATTTTTATAAATCCGATCTCGCCGGTGCACGAAACGTGGGGCGCGCAGCAGGCGCAACGGTCGTAGCCCTCGATGGTGACTATCCGCACGTTTTCGGTCAGCTCAAGCTTGCTGCGGTAATCGAGATTCTTGAGCGTTTCCTCATCCGGGTACTCGGCGGTTATTTTTACGTTTTTATAAACAGCCTCATTTGCGAGCCTTTCAACTTTTGCAACGTCCTCATCCGTAAGCTCTCCGCTGAAATCTACGGTCACGTCGTCGCCCATGTGGAAGCCGACGTTGTCGAAGCCGTAGATGTTGTGGACGATCCCCGAGACCAGATGCTCGCCGGAGTGGTTCTGCATCCTGCGGAACCGCAGTTCACGGTCGACAGAGCACAGGCAGACGCTCCCGATTTCAACAGGGGAATCCGCGTAATGGACGATCTCACCGCAGTTTAGCTGGACATCCGTGACCGCCGCTCTGCCGATAACGCCCGTGTCGGCTCGCTGGCCGCCGCCCTCCGGGAAGAAGGCTGTCCTGTCGAGGACGATCGCGTAATTGCCGCCGTTTCTTTCACATTTGAGAACAGTCGCCTCAAAATCGCTGAGGTGACTGTCCATATCATAGAGTTTTTCGGTTATCATGATCTGTTTACCGCTTCGTCGTACGCTTTTTTGAATGACGGGATAGAGCGGACGATCATATCGTAGTCAACACAGTATGCCGCTCTGAAGAAGGAATCGCAGCCGAAATCCTTGCCGGAGACCAGAAGGAGATCGTATTTCTTGGCGATCTCGGCAAAGCAGTCCGCGTCGCCGTTGGGCGCCTTGACAAAGAGATAGAAGGCGCCGGAAGGATCGGCGCACTCATAGCCGATATCGGTCAGCGCGTTGTAGAGGAAGTCCCTGTTCTTCCTGTAAGAGCTTATATCCGGCATCACGTCGGAGCATCTTGCTATCACTCTCTGCATCAGGGACGGGGCACAGACGTAGCCCGAGCCTCTGCCCGCGCCTGCTACTGCGTTGAAAAGATCGATCCTGTTGTCCGCCTCGTTTGGTATGAGCACATAGCCTATGCGCTCGCCGGGCAGGGAGAGGGACTTGCTGTAGGAATAGCAGATGATTGTGTTCTTATAATAGTTCGCCGTGAAGGGCGCCTTTTTGTCGGAATAAACAAGCTCTCTGTACGGCTCGTCCGAGATCAGATAGATCGGGTGACCGGCCTGCTCGGATTTTTCGGTCAGAAGAGCCGCAAGAGACTTTATTGTCTCCTCCGAGTAGATAACTCCGGAGGGGTTATTCGGGGAGTTTATGATGACCGCCTTTGTCTTTTCGCTGATGGCTTCGCCGAGAAGGTCGAACCTTATCTGGAAGTTCTCGGTGTCTGCCGGTATCAGGGTGAAGATCCCTCCGTTTGATTCCACAAAGGCTCTGTACTCAGGGAAGAAGGGGGCGATCGAAATTATTTCGGAATCATCCCCGGTTATAAGCGCTCTGAATGCGCAGATGAGCGAAGCCGCCGCGCCGCAGGTCAGATACAAATTGTCCCTCGTATAGCTTGTGCCGAACCGTCTGTTGAGGTTGTCGGCGATCGCGTCGCGTGCGTTGTTGTCGCCTACCGCGCTTGTGTAGCCGTGGACGGCTATGGACGGCTCCTCAGCGAGGATGGCTCTGATCGCCTCGTTGACCTCGGGCGGAGAGGGGACGCTCGGATTGCCGAGACTGAAATCGTAGATATTCTCCGCTCCGACTATCGCGGCTCTCATCTTACCGTATTCAAAAAGCTCTCTGATAGTTGATCTGTTGCTCCCGAGAGCGAGCATTTTTTCGTTCAACATGATCTGACCTCCTCAGGCTTCAAAGCCCGCCTTGTAGGCTTTAAGGTTGAGTTCCAGGAATTTGGGAGGGATGGTCTCCCTGAGCACTGTCTCCCAGTCAATATCCGTCAGGCCGAGAGCCTTGACAAGCGCACCGAATAGTACGATGTTCATGCACTTTGGATTGCCGAGGCCGATCGCTATATCCGCGGCGTTGAGAACAACGGTGTTGAAAGCGGAGCTCATCGCCTCGATAGTACCCTCGGGGTACTTTTCTTCGCCTGCCGCGACGTTCATGGGTACGATCTCATAATCGTTGATGACCGCCGTTCCGCCTGGTCTCAGGAATTCAGAGTACCTCACGGCCTCCATCTTTTCAAACGCTACGAGGATATCTGCCTCGCCGCTGCCGATGATAGGGGAGTAGACCTTTTGACCGAAGCGCACCTGGGTGGAAACGCTGCCGCCCCTCTGTGACATTCCGTGTATCTCGCTCATCTTGACGTCGTAGCCGTATTTGATAAGACCGTTTGTGAGAACCTTGCTGACAAGGATGGTACCCTGACCACCGACGCCTACAAGAATAATGCTTTTAACATCGCTCATATTATTCACCATCCTTTTCTATTGCATGGAACGGGCAAACCTGGTTGCAGACCGTGCAGCCGACGCAGAGGGTCTGATCGATGGTTGCCTTGCCGTCCTTGAAGAATA
>JAFSXA010000167.1 GCA_017450135.1 Clostridia bacterium
CGTATGTCCGTCTGCAATCAGCCTTTCGAGGCAGGGAACGGCGAAATCAGGCGTTCCCATAAAAACGGTTTTCATCGAATCACTCCGTATCAGTAGGTTTCAAGCGGTCCGGTAAGATGGCTGGTGAATATAATTCCGTCAAGGTGATCGAGCTCATGGCAGAAGCAGCGGGCTTTCAGATCCTCGCCCTTGTAGAAGCACCATTGGCCGTTACGGTTCTGAGCCTTAACGATCACGGATTTCGGACGCTCTGTAACGCCGAATTTGCCCGGCAGGGAGAGACACCCCTCCTGCTCATGCTGAAGCTCGCCGGAGGCTTCCGTGATCTCGGGGTTGATAAGCTCGATCAAACCGTCTCCACAGTCTATGACCACAGCACGCTTGAGCACTCCCACCTGCACGGCCGCAAGACCGACGCCGTTTTGATTCCTCATCGTATCCTTCATATCATCCAGAAGTGTGAACAGTCTCTCGTCGAATTTTTCAACCCTTCTGCTTTTCTTTGTCAGAATGGGATCTCCGAGAGTAACGATTTTTCTCAATGCCATTTTATCACCCCGTGAACTATAAAATATTTTCAGGATCTATATCTATGTAAACCGATACTTCGCTGAAGGCAGAGACGGCTGCGAATTCCTTTAAGAGTTCGCCCATCATACGCCGGAATTCAGGCGAGTTCCGGCATTTTAAAATCAGCCTGTATCTGAATTTATTGCTTATTTTTGAAATCCGCGCCGGCATCGGGCCGAGCACTATTATCTTTTGCGTAGAATACTCAGTAAGAAGCTTAGCCTTGAGCATTCCGAAAAACTTTTTTGACGCCGCCTGCACCCCGGTTTCATTGAGACCGGAAAACCCTACGAGGCACATATCGCAGTAAGGAGGATAGATAAGCATCCTTCTGAGCTTGATCTCCATATCATAGAAGGCTCTGTAATCCTGCTCGGAGGCTATCCTGATAACCTCATTCTCCGGATTAATGGTTTGTATCACGGCAACACCGCTGTATCTGCCTCTGCCCGCCCTGCCGACAACCTGGGTGAGCAGATCAAAGGTCCTCTCCTGACTTCTGAAATCGTCATTGTTCAGCTGCATATCCGCGCTGATCACCCCAACGAGGGTCACATTCTCAAAATCAAGACCCTTTGCGACCATCTGCGTACCCAAAAGAATATCATATTCCCTGTTTGCAAAGGCGCTCAGCTTTTTTTCGTGTGATGCTCTGGTCATGGTGCTGTCGGCGTCCATGCGCAAAACACGCGCCCCCGGAAGCAGCTCGGCGAGCTCGTCCTCTATCTTCTGCGTCCCGAAGCCCGAATATCTAACGTCGCTTGAACCGCACTCGGGGCATTTGCTTGTAAACGGCTCCGAATAACCGCAGTAATGGCACATCAGTCTGCCGTTTGCATGGTGGTAGGTCATAGAGATGCTGCACGACGGACAGGTGATGACATGGCCGCAGCTGCGGCACTGTGCAAAGGTATTATATCCCCTTCTGTTTATCAGAAGGATCGACTGTCTGCCCTTCTCAAGATTCTCTTCGAGCAGCTCATAGAGTCTTTTGCTGAAAAATACAGATCCGCTCAAAGCGTCCGTACACATATCTATTATTTCCACATCCGGAAGCTTTGACTCCGAATATCTTTCGGGCAGAACCTCCAGTGAATACCTGCCGCTCAGCGCATTGGCATAGCTCTCAATACTCGGAGTTGCGCTGGCAAGCACAAGCAGCGCCCTGTTTTCCGCGCACCGGAAGCGGGCTGCATTCTTCGCGTTATATCTCGGGCTTTTCTCGGATTTATAGGTGTGCTCCTGTTCCTCGTCGATAATAATAAGCCCGAGATTCTCAAGCGGTGCAAAAACCGCGCTCCTTGTTCCTATAACTATCTTCACCTCGCCGCGCCTGACCCTTTTCCATTCGTCGGTCCGCTGACCGGAGGACAGAGCGCTGTGGAACACAGCAATGTCTCTGCCGTATCTTGCGCGGAAGATCGAGAGAGTCTGAGGGGTGAGGGATATCTCGGGAACCATTACAATAACAGTTCTGCCGGCGGAGAGCATCGAGTCTATCAGCTTGAGATAGACCTGGGTCTTTCCGCTGCCGGTTACTCCGTAGAGCAGGGAAACGCCTCCCCTGCCTTCCGAGAATTTACCGAGCATATCGTCATATGCCTTCTGCTGGGCTGGATTAAGTATGATTTCTTCTCTGTTTATCTGCGTTCCGGCGGGCTCGTCCGGATATCTGTATACCTCATTATCGAAGATCTCGACGTAGCCCTTGTTCCCGAGCGCACGGATAACCGCCGGTGTATAGCCGGTGAAATAGCAGAGCTCCTTGACCGACGCCGTACCGACATCGGCCAGCACTTCGATTATCTCCCTCTGCTTTTTGGTGAGCTTTTCACAGGTCGTCAAGGACTCCTCGCCCGCCTGTGTAAGCCTTACGGTTTTAACGGTGAGATCGCCTGTGCGGCGAACAGAATCGTAATTCCTCAGCAGCAGCCCTTTGCCGACCATGGTCTCGGGCAGATCGGAGCCGGGATCGAAGCCGAGCCCGCCAAGCAGCTTGTCGCTGACGACGTATCCGGATTTTTCACTGAGATAATCGTAGATCTGCACCTCCTGAGCCGAGCAGCCGTCGAGGCTTGCGCCTGGCACACAGGTGTAGGCTACTACGGTTTTTCTGCACATACCGGCAGGCAGAAGCGTTTTGGCCGCCTCAAAAAGAGTGCAGAAGGTGCGCTCTTTGAGCAGGTACATGAGCTTGAGCATCTCTGCATTGAGCACCGGCTCATCATCAATGACCTTTGAAACGTACTTCAGCCGCTTCGAGGTATCCGGCTCTGAAGGAGAAACGGTAACAATTGCCTGCCTGACCCTGTTGCCGTTCCCGAACGGGACAAGAACACGGCATCCTGGGCGCACGTCTGGCATATCCTCGCGCAAAAGATAGTCGTACTCCATGTCAAAGGAGTAGGCGGAGTTTTCAATTGCCACGCTGACCGCTCTTTTACGCTTCATAACTCACCTCACGCAGGATCAGATATTCTTGATCTCATCCGGCTCAACTATCTTATACTTTCCGTCAAGGATCTCATCGAGAGCAATGCTCACCGGCTTCTCAACAAGGATGATACCGTCATCATCGGCTTCCTCCGATATCTCTCTCGCCCTCTTAGCCGTCGCTCTGACAAGGGAATAGCGGCTCAGATGGCTCTTGAGTACCGGGCTGAGATCCGGGTTGAACTTGAATTTTTTGTTCTGATCAAACATTTTCTATTACCTCACTTAAATAATTTTTCCTTCTTGTGACCTTCAATTGTTCTGCTTTTATTATTGTTATCACATCGTCCACGGCGTCTTCAAGACTGTCGTTGATGACCATGTAATCATAATCGGAAATACTTTTGAGCTCATCCAAGGCAATAGCGAGCCTTTTTCTGACCTCTTCCTCCGCCTCGCTCCCGCGCCTGCGGAGCCTTTTTTCAAGCACGGACATACTCGGCGGCGTGATGAAAATGCTGACGGCGTCGGGATAAAGCCTGCGTATGTTCTCACCGCCCTGGACGTCTATCTTCAGTATGACGGTCAAGCCCTCGCTGAGCCATGAATCTACCCTCTCCTTAGGCGTGCCGTAGTAATTGCCGCCGTAACGCGCATATTCGAGCATCTTACCGTCGCTGACGGCGTCGGTGAAAACGCTCTCATCCACAAAGATATAGTCAACACCGTCGATCTCGCCCTCACGCGGCTTTCTTGTAGTCATTGAAACGGATTTTTTCAGTTCCGGCGCTTTGCAGAAGATCTCCGAGAGCACCGTGTCCTTGCCGGAGCCCGAGGGGCCGGAGAGCACCACAAGCATACCTTTATTCGGCATAGTCTGCGGCCTCCTCCCCAATATCTTCATCCTCATTGAATCTGTTGGCAACAGTTTCTGCCTGAAGATAGGTCAGAATAACCTGATCGCAGTCGGTTATGATAACAGCCCTCGTACGCCTTCCGTGCGTGGCATCGATGAGCGTACCCTTTTCTTTACAGTCCTGTATTATACGTTTGATCGGAGCGGACTCGGGACTGATGATGGCGACTATCCTGTCCGCATTGACCATATTGCCGAATCCGATATTTATCAGCTTCATAACTACCGCCGGGATACCGCAAGCTCGGTATCGTTCCTTTCCTGAAAAATCACTCTATATTCTGAACCTGCTCGCGGATCTTCTCGACCTCCGACTTGATCTCGAGCACCCTTCGCGCGATCTCAACGTCATTTGCCTTGGAGCCGATGGTGTTGGCCTCCCGGTTGATCTCCTGGACAAGAAAATCCATCTTTCTCCCTACAGCCTCGGCGGTATCAAAGAATCCGCGAAGCTGGTCTATGTGGCTTCTGAGCCTTACAGTCTCCTCAGCCACGGCGATCTTATCGGCAAAAATCGCCGCCTCGGTTATTATCCTTGTCTCGTCATATCTGGAATCGCCGAGGAACTCGTTCATCCTGTCAACAAGCCTGTTGTAATACTCCTTGACTGTCTGAGGGGAGCGCTCCTCAATGAATGCAACGTGCTCGAGGATGATATCCGCACGCGAGCAGATGTCATCGCGCATCTTTTCTCCCTCTGTCTCGCGCATGGTTATAAATTTATCGACCGCTTTTTCGGCGACTGACCTGACTGCGTTCCAGATCCTTTCCTCATCCGCCTCCTGCTTTCTGACAGTCAGCACATCGGGAAACCTCGCAATGACCGAGGCTCTGACGTCACTCTCGATACCGTAGGTTTCGGCAAGGATGCCGAAGGCTTCTACATAGTTCTTGGCAAGAGGATGGTTGACCTCAACGCTGACTGAATCGTCGTCAAGATTGTCGAGCATAACATAGCACTCTATCTTGCCCCTTGATACCCTTGACTGAACATAGGATTTTAACTTTTCATCAAGAAATCCGTAATTTCTCGGCGTCCTTGATGAAAAATCAAAATATCTGTGATTGACGCTCTTGATCTCGACGCTGATGTTTATATCGTCGACCGTCTCCTGACAGCGGCCGTAGCCTGTCATACTTTTTACCATTGTAATTCCTCCGTTATTTGCAGCAGCTTCCCCTGAGCAGCTCGGGTATCTCACCTGACGGCGTACCGTCATCATCGGCGAATCCGAGCATTTCAGCGACCCGGCCGAAGCCCGGCGCAAGGTAATGCGCTATATAAGTTCCTCTGTTTGCACAGTAATTCAGAGCGCTTCTGATAAGTCCCTCGGCGATCTCATCGTCCTCTGCCTCAACAGAGTCTATATCCATTTCATAGCCGTTGTTATGAAAAATACATTTACCGCAGACCCTGCCGTCCGAGAGCTCGCGGCCCGTATAACAGACAGCGGGCGAAGCCACCGGGAGCTTGTCCTCAGTTTCAATGATACTCGCAGTGAATTTTACCATCGGATCACCTCAAAACTTCTGTACCTTCATTCCCGAGGAAACCATCAGCCGGTGCACCTCATCCTCGCTCAGATCGCGCCACTTGCCCTGAGGCAGCATCCCGAGCCTGAGCGAACCTACGGATATCCTCTTGAGCCTCGCGACCTCGAGGCCGAGCGACTCGCACATCCTTCTTATCTGACGGTTCCTGCCCTCATAGATCGTTATTTCAAGAACAGCTCTGTTCTCCTCCTCCACGATCACGTGCACATCGGCGGGTGCTGTTTTCCTGCCGTCAAGCTCAACTCCCTCTTTCAGAGCGTCGAGCTGTGCCTTGACGATCTCGGGGCGGACTGTGACGCGGTAGGTCTTTGGAACGTGGCGCGACGGATGGGTAAGCGCGTTCGCAAATTCGCCGTCGTTGGTCATCAGCAGAAGGCCCTCGGATTCCCTGTCGAGCCTGCCGACCGGATAGACGCGTACACCGACGTCCTTAACAAGCTGAGCTACGCATTTTCTGCCGTATTCATCATCCATTGTGGTTATGAAACCGCGCGGCTTGTACAGCATTATGTACTTTTCATTTTTTGCCGGGACAGCTTTTTTGCCATGAACGGTAACCTCATCCCTGCCGGGGATGATCTTATCACCGATCCCGGCTCTGACACCGTTGACTCTGACCTTACCGGCGATGATGAGCTCCTCTGCTTTTCTGCGCGAGGCGACGCCGCATTGTGAGAGATATTTCTGAATTCTTACTTTTTCAACCGCCATATGATCACCGCAGCTTTTGCCGCACCTTTTTTAAAAAATCAATAAATCTTTCAGACGCTCCGTTACTTTTATTACCCGGCTCCGTCTTGACCTCTTTCAAACCCACACAGCCTTCCGCCGTAAGATCGACGCTGCCCAAGAGTGTTGAACCGGAGTAAATATCCGCCCGACCGGCAACCGTACCCGGGGCCACGGGAGCATATAAAAACTTATCGGTATATATCCTGTACCTGATATCCCCGGAGCCGCTGTCACCGAATATAAATGGCGGGGCACACAGCTCTACATAGGGGCTGCTGCCTCCTGCGACAGGCACTCTGACCTTTGGTATATCTACCCTGCGCCTGACAAGCGAGCCGAAACCGAAGCTTAAAAGCTTCTTATGATCGTTCCAGTCGTCGGGCGCACCGAGGGTAACGGCTATCAGCTCCCTGCCGTCGTCCGCAGCATAGGTCACAAGGCATCTGCCGCTCTTTTTGGTAAAGCCCGTCTTGATTCCCTTAACGCTGTCAAGCTCCCTTAAAAGCCTGTTATGGTTCGTCAGAACACGTCTGTACGGAGGGTTACCGTAGCTGAGAACAGCGCTCCGGGACGAACAGACAGACAGGAATTTCGGATTACGGACAGCCTCTCTGCCGAGCAGAGCCATATCGTAGGCTGTGGAAAAGTGCGCTTCGTCGTCAAGGCCCGAGGGAGTAACAAAATGGGTGTCCTTCATGCCGATCTCAGCGGCGCGCCGGTTCATCAGCCCGGCGAAAGCCTCCACCGAGCCGGCAACGCTTACTGCGGCCGCATTTGCGGCGTCGTTGCCGGACTGCAGCAGCATACCGTATACGAGCTCTTCAACAGACACGGAGTCTCCCGGGAGCAGACCCATTGAAGTCCCCTCGACGCCGAGCATGGCGTCGGTCACGGTGACCTCATCCGGAAGCCTGCCGGATTCGATAGTGATCAGAGACGTCATTATCTTGGTCGTGCTCGCCATGGAATGCTTCTTATGAGCGTTCTTTTCAAACAGCACTTTTCCCGTCCGGGCTTCGATGACCACGGCGCAGTCTGCGGAAATACCGTCCGCGCTCAACGCCGCGGCACCCGGCACCGAAAGCAGCAAAACAAGAAAAACCGAAACTAACCTTTTTATCATTTGACTCACCCGCATAATTATA
>JAFSXA010000168.1 GCA_017450135.1 Clostridia bacterium
GCTCAGGCGATCGGTTCGTATTTGATCGGTTGCGGAGTGCGGAGAAAATCCCCTGTCGTCGTTTTTATTGACAGAACCGTCAAGAACGTCGTAAGCTATATGGGTATAGTTTACGCCGGCTGTTTTTATGTTCCTATCGACGCTGCATTCCCCGAGGAAAGAATCAAAACGATACTGTCGACCGTAGAACCGGCATACATAATCGCCGACGAGGCCAGCGGGAAGACGCAGTACATACACAACGGCAACGTTTCCCTTTGTGGGAACTATCGTAACACTTCTGAGCCTCATCCCGTTCGTTTTGTAGATAAATCATCATAAAATGAGAATTGCTGAGGAATCCGCTCAGATCGCCGAATAAGTCGGCGGTGACTTGACCCAATATTGGGGCTGTAAGACATTTTGGAGTGACAAGGTCTCGAAATAAGAGGGGTATGTAATGACTGTTTTTACGTCTGCCGGTTTTATAATATTGTTTGTTCTGCTGATGATAGTGTATTTTGTTGTGCCCAAAAAGGCGCAGACGCCTATCCTTCTGGCGTTCAGCTACGGCTTTTACTTCATGGTCAGCAGAAAACTGCCCGTATATATGCTTATCACGACTGCGGTCACGTATCTCTCCGCCCTGCTGCTGCAGAGGATAACGGACGGTCAAAAGACTTATCTCGATGATAAAAAGGCAGAGCTCACGGGTGACGAAAAAAAGGAGATAAAAAGAAAGTTTGAAAAGAGGAGAAAGCTTGTCCTTGTGATCGGGCTTGTGATCAATTTCTCTTTTCTCGCGTTTTTCAAATATACGGATTTCCTGCTGGATAACGCCTGCTCGCTGTTGGCGAACCTCGGGCTGAACGTTGAGCATCAGGCGTTGAACCTTGTGCTGCCGCTCGGTATCTCATTTTATACCTTCCAGAGCACGGGCTACATGATAGACGTGTACCGTAAAAAGGTCGCAGCGGAAAGGAATCTGCCGAAGCTTGCTCTGTTCGTCTCTTATTTTCCGCAGATCATTGAGGGGCCGATAGGCCGCTTTGACCGCCTCGCGTCCCAATTCGATCAAAAGCACAGCTTCTCCTTTGACCGGCTGAAAAAGGGGATATGTCTGATCCTTTGGGGCTGCGTCAAAAAGCTGATAATTGCAGATAATCTTGCTCCGCTGGTGAACGGTATCAGCGAGAATTATTCGCAGTTCGGCGGCAGTCAGATCCTTATCGGAATGCTGTTTTACGGCATACAGCTCTACGCCGACTTTTCCGGCTACATGGATATGGCATCGGGCTATTCAAAAATACTCGGTATTGAGATCGCGGAAAACTTCCGCAGGCCGTATTTTTCGACCTCGCTTGCCGAGTTCTGGAGAAGGTGGCACATCTCGCTGTGCTCATGGTTCAAGGATTATCTTTTCTACCCCGTGTTCATGTCAAAGGGACTCATGAAGCTCGGCAAAAAGCTGCGGGCAAAGGGTCATCGTGAGGCCGCTAAAAACGTGCCCACCTTTATCTCAATGGCTGTTGTCTGGTTCTTGACCGGACTCTGGCACGGCGCGTGCTGGCCGGAGATCGTGTGGGGCTTTTCAAACGGTCTGATAATGATATTCAGCCTGCAGTTTGCAAAAGCTTATGACGGCGTCAACAAGGCGCTGAGGATAAAGACGGACTCCGCAGTTTGGAAATGCTTCAGGATCGTCCGCACCTATCTGCTTGTCACTCTGCTCAATTTCATCTGCACCTTCGCAACGTTCCGCGATTCGCTGAGCGCTTTTGCGATAATGATAAAAAACCCCGTTCCCGCGTATCTTTCCGTCTCCTATCTGTTCCCCGGGATAATCGACAGGGGAATAGTCACCCTGGCGGTCACCCTGCTTGCGTGTCTTACTCTTTTCTTTGTCAGCCTTTACGAGGAAAAGAAAAATGTGCTGCTGTATGAGGCGATCATGAAAAAGAGCTGGATAGTTCAGGGACTTGTATTTATACTTCTGCTGTTTTTCGTGCTCGTTTTTGCCGTGGGAGGAGAAAACGGGCTGTCCGGCGGATTTATGTATGCGCAGTTCTGAGTGAGGTGAAAAAATGACTCACATTAAAAGATTGTCAAAGCTTGCGGCGGTCATTCTTGCCGCAGTCATAGTCGGAGGTCTGATCAATTTTGCCCTGGTGCCCGTTATGTATGAGCACTGGGCGCAGCATGACAGAAATGGGTACTCCGACAGGATAGACACGCTGATTGTCGGCGATTCATTGACGATGTACTCCGTTCAGCCTTCGCTTCTGGATAAGAATGCAAAGTGCTTTTCTTTCAATTCCGCGACCGCCGCGCAGTTTTTGGATGAATCCTATTATTTGATAAAGGATTTTATCGCCCGCGAGCATATCAAAACGGTCTATCTCGGCCTTGATTATTACAGATTCTACAATGTTGAAGCGAACGACGAAAACGGCCTTTCCGATATCATTTTAAAGCGGCTCAACGACCCGGGCGTAAAAGCGGAGTATCTCAGGGAAAAGTTCAAGCCTGACGATATCTTCGACCTGCTCTTCAGGTCAAGAGTGTATTCCGATAAAATAACTCAGGCGGCGTCAAACGTCAAAACCAAGCTGAGCTATGAGTACAGGCATTATCTTCCTCTCAATGAGGAGAGCAGCTATTATGACCGCGGCTTTGTCCTGACGTACAGAAACGAGCCCGAAACCGAGGAGCATGATATCGACCTCGCAAATCTGAGAACAGCGGAATTCGATATGCTGAAAAAAACAGTCGAGCTGTGCGCGGCAAACGGCGTTAAGCTGAACGTATTCCACACCCCGATGAAATACGCCAGGATGGACAGTATAAAGAATTACGGAGTTTTTCTCAACGCCATGCTCGAAATGTCAGAAAGCTGCGGCTTCAGATACTGCGATTTCAATTATTACCGGGGTAGGGGCGGTCTTTCGGATGACACCTGCTTCATCAATTCATCCCACCTGAACGGACGCGGCAGCGAGATTTTCATGGATTGGTTTTGCAAAGCCTTTACCGCTTCGGATGAAGAATGCGGCGGTCTGTTCGACTATCCCACAGGTTGATTTCAGGAGTTGCGATATGGATAAGAGTGTTTTGAACTGGCTTCAGAGAACGGCGGCGCAATCGCCGGACAAAACGGCGTATTCCGACGTCGATTCCTCTGTCAAGTTTTCCGACGTGCTGAAATATGCGCGGTCTGTCGGAACGGCGGCGGCAAAGAGGAACACGGCGGGAAAGCCCGTTGCTGTTTTCGCCGGAAGGAGCTGTCTGACCCCGGCCGTTTTTCTCGGCGTGGTTTTCGGCGGCTCATGCTACGCACCGATAGACGGCAAGCTGCCGAAGAACAGGATAAGCCGGATACTTGATAACCTTGACCCTGCGCTGATAATTGCGGACAGGGCTTATGAAGAATCGATCTCTCAGTTGGCGCTCGACTGCGACGTCCTTTTTACCGAAGATATTCTCGACGTCCCGGCGGATGAGGAGCTGCTCTCTGAGATAGCGGAAAACGCGAACGAGAACGATCCGCTGTATATTATTTTCACCTCCGGCTCGACCGGAAACCCCAAGGGAGTAGTCACGTCCCATCATTCTCTGATGTGCTATATAGACGCGTATTCGGAGGTCATGGGCATTGAGCCGGACGACGTGCTCGGCAACCAGTCGCCGCTCGATTACATAGCCGCGATCCGGGATATTTATCTCCCTCTGTACACGGGATGCTCGACCGTTATTCTGCCCAAGGAATACTTTATGGAGCCTGCGCGCCTGTTTGACTTTATGACAGAACGCGGAGTGACCGCTGTCGGCTGGAGCGTGTCAGCAATGACCGTGCCGGCGTCGCTCGGAGCCTTTGAGCACGGCAGACCGGAGCATCTGAAAAAAATATGCTTTTCCGGCTCTGTTATGCCGAACAGGTGCCTGAGGACGTGGCAGGAGAATATGCCGGACGCAATGTTCGTTAATCAGTACGGCCCCACCGAGGCCACGGCTTCATGCACCTGTTACAGGGTGACTGAAAAAGCGGACGACGGATATGTTCTGCCGATCGGCAAGGCGTATAAGAATTACAGGGTTTTCCTTTTGAATGAGGACAACACCGCTACTCCGCCCGGCGAAAAGGGAGAGATCTGCGTCAGCGGCCCCATCCTTGCGCTCGGATATTACAACGACCCCGAGAGAACTCATAAATCGTTTGTTCAGAATCCTCTGAATAAAAGCTACAATGAGCTGATTTACAAGACGGGTGATATCGGCAGACTCAGGGCGGACGGAAATATGGAATTCCACGGCAGAAAGGACAGGCAGATAAAGCATATGGGTCACCGTGTGGAGCTTGACGAAATAGAATCTGCCTGCGATAAGATCGAGGGTGTGGACGAATGCTGCGCTCTCTATGACAGTGAGAACGAGCGGATAGTCCTTTTCCATTCGGGCGCGGCAAATGTAAGGGATATCGCGTCGGGACTGCGAAAGGATCTGCCCGGCTTCATGGTGCCGCGCAAGTTCATTTATCTTGAGGCTCTGCCGAGACTTGCAAACGGAAAAACGGATATGACCGCATTAAAACAGCGGATGAAATAAACAGGAGAAAGAATTATGAGAGAACAGATACTTGAGATACTTCAGGAACTGAGACCGGACGTCGATTTTGAGAATGAGACAGCTCTCATTACCGACGGCATACTCGAATCGTTTGATATCGTCGCCCTCGTCGGCGAGCTCAGCGACGCGTTCGGAGTCGAGCTCCATGTGGCGGATCTTGTGCCCGATAACTTTAACTCTGTTGACGGTATGATAAGCCTCATTGAGAAACTCAGGGATGATGAATAATGGATAGAACTATGCTTGAAAAAGTGTCATCCGCCGTTTCCACCCCGGCTTATGTCTTCAACAGCGACGAGTTCGCGGCAAGGTGCCGCGCGGTGCGCGACGGTCTGGACAGGCGGATGGGTCTTTGCTTTTCAATAAAGGCAAATCCGTTCCTGCTGCACATTCTTCCGGATGCCGTGGATCATGTTGAGGTCTGCAGCCCAGGTGAGCTGCATATCTGCAAGGCTGTTCTTAACGCGGCGGATGCAGGCAGGATAATATATTCCGGCGTGAACAAGGGCATGTCGGACGTCACCGAGGCGCTTGAATACGGGGTCGGCATAATCACTGCGGAGAGCCCGTCGCAGGCCGCGCTTATAAATGATTGCGCGGCGAAGCTCGGGATCAGACCCCGGGTGATACTCCGCCTGACGAGCGGAAATCAGTTCGGGATGGACGCCGGGAGCGTAAGAACGACCCTGCTCAACAGTGACAGCTATCCCTGCGTTGATTTTGTCGGTCTGCACTACTATTCGGGCACTCAGAAGAAGAGCGCCGGCGTTATCAAAAAGGATGCCGCCTCGTTCTTTGACTTAGCAGCTTCGCTTGAGAGCGAAACAGGCTGGTCGCCGGAGCTTATGGAATACGGTCCGGGCGCCGCGGTCGACTATTTTGGGGAAAACAGCGATGAGGTCGACGCCGATCTGCTTGAGAAAGTCTGCAATGAATTGAACGTATATGCAGACAGGTACAGCGTGAACGTTGAAATGGGACGCTTCCTCGCCGCGCCCTGCGGAACGTATTTCACAAGGGTTGCCGATATCAAGAATAACGACGGCAGCAATTTTATCATCTGCGACGGCGGAATAAACCATCTCAATTACTACGGGCAGACGATGGCGATGAAGGTGCCGCATATAACCGCACTCAATTCCTCTGAAACGGCGGTCGAGTACACGCTCTGCGGCAGTCTCTGCACAACGGCAGACCTGCTTGTGCGCAAGGTCGCCCTCCCGGAGCTTAAAGTGGGAGATGTGCTCGCGTTTGCGCGCTGCGGAGCCTACTCCGTCACCGAGGGGATCGCGCTCTTCCTTTCCAGGGAGCTGCCTGCGGTCTATCTGTACTCGGATGAAAAGGGCCTGCATCCGATACGCGATGTGCGTCAGATCAGCGATTTGAACATTTGATTCAATTCAGAGATAAACCTCGATTTTACTGCTGAGACTGAATAATCCCAAAAGAATAATCTTAAATATTACGACTTCAATTTCTACAAGCGTCGTGCTGCCGAATTAAAAGATACAGATTATTTTGAAAATGTCCATCTCAACTACGGTGGTGCTGAAAAAGTCAGCAAGTGGATCGGAGAAGTTCTTTCCGAATCGAAAAACGGCAGGGATCTGTCAGAAGATTTTTACACATCGCGGACCGAGGTTCTTCAGGCAATAGACGCTTCCAAATAGCTTTTAAAAGATCGTGAAAAAACAGAGTGCGGAGCTTGAATCCACACTCTGTTTTTTATTGACTTGATTCCGATATCAGCCGTTAAGGGTGTAAATATGCTTTTTGA
>JAFSXA010000169.1 GCA_017450135.1 Clostridia bacterium
CCGTTGAATTTTTCGAACGGCAGTTTCATTGTGGAAAGAATGCGGAAGCCGAGCCCGTTTTCCGCGCTTCCGTAGAGCGGATCAACGCCGTAGCCCAGCATATCGCGCGAGCGTCTGCCGTCGGGGGTGGCTCCTACCCAGTATCCGTAGAGCAGGTGGGTGGACGGCGTGGAAAAATCCGCGCGGAAACGGTTGCCGAGATAGTTCGGGGTCGATCTGACAAGGTCGGCGACCGCCGAAGCTATCTCACGCGCCTCGTTGTCCACGGATTCGATATTGTTGCCGAATTTGTCTGCGCCGAGAAGGAATTCGCGCAGCTCCTCATATCCTTCAAAGTCGGCTTTGAGAGCGTCGACTAGCTTGTCCGCGTCTTCTGGCCTTTCTCTGAGCAGTCTGTCTATCGCGATAAAGCTGTCGGCGACCACGCTCACGCCGTGGATAAGACAGCCGCTGCCGTTGTATTTTGTGCCCTGACGGTTTATGTCGCGCATATCTATACCGTTTTCAAGTCCGCCCATGAGACAGCTCAGGAACGGCACTCTCCGCGTCGAAAGCGCGCGGCTGGCTCCGTCTGCGAACCTGCCCATTTCGGCGACGACAGTCCTCAGGTTTTTATAGAATTCCTCCCTGACGTTTTCAAGCCTGCAGGGCTCGAGGTCAAGCAGCTTTTTCCCCGTGATGGCGGAGACGCCGCCCGTGAGCGTCATCTCAAGCACCTTGGGCAGATTGAGCCAACTGTTTGTCGTGTTGCCGTTGTCCTTGCCCATTATCAGCGGCTCCTGACAGCCTGCGATGGAGATGTCAGGCAGATCCTCTTTATCTATACCGCTGTCTGCGAGCACCTCAAACAGGGAGTCGTCATTGAAGAACGACGGCGTGAGCATACCGGGAGTGAACAGAAATCTCCCGAGCTCCGAATAAAACCTTTCCGGAGTGTTCTTGTGGAGCTTGACCGAAAGTATCGGCTGCGGCAGGTTCATATCGTAATAGGCGTCAAAAAACGCGTAGGTCGTCTCATTTGAAAGATCGTTGCCGTCAACGTCTCTGCCGCCGAGGATAATATTCTGTGAAATTGCCCAGCTCCTGTCCGCAACGTTGAAGAAAACAAGGAAATGCTTCAGCAGAGAGGCGGTCTGAGCGCGCGAGAGGCCGTTCCTGTACGGCTCGAATATCCTGTCGGCGTTACCGACTGAAAAGGCAAAGGGGTTCGGCGTCTGCTCAAGCGTCATTACCTGCCAGATGATGATGAAGGACTGTATGGCTTCCTCTAAATTCTCAGCTCCGTTTTGAGGCACTTTACGCAGATTCTTTTCCATGCGCTCATAAACGAGCCTGTCCGTCCCGACTGCGGCGGACGCTTTTTGAGCGGCGAGGTCGGCGTATCTGTTCGCAAGGATGACCGCGCTTTCGAGAGCGATACGGAAGGCTCTGTACCCGTCGCCGTCCTTGCCATCAATAGAGGATATCATGCCGCTGATACCGTGCCTGAGGGCGAAGCGCAGATCGGGGATCAGATGCCCCGTGACCTGTTCAAAGAAGAAGACGACCTCGCCGGTATAGCTCTGAGCTTCACTGTAAACCTCGGTCAGTTTTTTGACGTATTCTGTTTTGCCGAATTCACGGCGTACCTTTTCTATCCTTTCGGCGGTGAACTCGGCGTTCGGCTCGATGTCCCCGAAAACAGCCGTCGGGTCGCAGTAGCCGCTGAATTCCTCGACCTTGAATGAGGGGTTTATCAGGGCGTAGCTCCTGGCGAAGGCGTCGTCCTGAGTGCCTGCAAAGACGCTGTTTTCATTGATCTCAATGGGGATTCGCCTGACCGTTTCCCTGAGAATGAGAGCCTTTTTGACTTCCTCATTCTCATCCTCGTATTTTTTGTCAAGCTCCATTTCGATCTCGTTTGCAATAAACCAGCCGTCCAGCCTTTTCTTCGATCTTTCGCCTGTGAAGAACTTTTTTGCTCTTTCGGATATTTCATCCGGAGTAAGATAATTAAACATACAGCACCTCTTATGTTGAAATAACTTTATAATTCAAGCTTCGGAACGTGTTCTCAAAACGTTCCTTTGTCCCGGGCGGCAGGAAGCCGTCGCTGATCTCATACCGCCCTCTCCATTTGCCCTTGCCGTATTCGTGGTAGGCAAGGAATTCAAACTCAACGCCGGAGGTATCAAGGCCGCTGAAAAACTCTGCAAACGCCTCGGGTGAAGCGTCGTTGACGCCGTGTATCAGCGGGATCCTGACAAGTATTCTCCTGCCGGATGAGATAAGCGCCCTGATATTGGCTTTGACCGTCCTGTTTGACGCGCCACACCAGTACATATGGCTGCGCTCGTCGGCGAGCTTGAAATCGACTATCAGGTGATCCGTCAGCTCCGCAATTTCGATCAGACGCGGAGACGAGCCGTTGGTTTCTATGCAGGTGTCAATGCCCTCGGCTCTCAGCAGCCGCAGCAGCTCCGTCAGCTCGTCCGCCTGGAGGGTGGCTTCGCCGCCGGTGAAGGTGACGCCGCCGCCGTCAAAAAACATCATCCGCGAACGTAAAACCTCATCCGCAAGGTCACGGATATCGACATCCTTAGCCTTGGGATTTTCGGCAGGGATGCTGTCGGCGTTCGAGCACCACTTGCATTTGAAATTACAGCCCTGCAAATGGTAGACAAGCCTGTTGCCCGGCCCGTCCTGGGAATAATTGAAGCCCTTTTGCAAAATCTTCATACATTTCACCTTCATCATTTTAAACCAATGCAAAATAATAGTCAATAACACACAGTTAGATTTTATGTGTTATTGACCCGGTTTTTTCAATAGCAGCGTGCGCGTATCTTTGCAAGAACGCTCTGAGCGAGGGCATCGTTATCCGTTGCGGTGAAGTATATGATATCCAGCATTTTTTCGTGTTCCTCTGCCTTTTCGAGAGCTGAGAAGGCTTCGTTCATCAGCGACGCGAACGCCTTTCGGCTGAAGTCGAGCCTGCGTTTGAAATCGTCCGCGGAGGGGTTGAGAAACCGCCTTGCATAGACCCTGCTCCCGTTCTCAAAGGCGGCGCGGTGGAATCTTTTTGAAACGAAGATACCGAATTTCAGCTCGGGGATTATTATGTGCTCGGTGTTGCCGCTCAGCGGACAGACGCAGGTAATAACGTCGTAGCCGGAGCTGAGGGCGCGTGCACGCAGGATATCCGCGATCAGCGCCGCGCAGGCTCCCGTTTTGTCGGATATCACGACGACCCTTTCGCACATGGAATCGAACGCCTGCAAATTCAGCTCCACGCCTTCTGAGGTTATGCAGGTTACCAGGCGCTTGCGCTCCCTGCCTATCCTTGCGCGCAGTTTTCCGCCGTATTTTTTCCAAAGGCGGTTGGAATAGTCGTTGAGCTTCGCGTGATCTATCTGCGAGGCCTCGAGCCTTTTCATGTCGTTCGAGATGCTCTTTGCCGCCGTGAGGAAGCGTCTGCACCGCTCAAGTCTGTATCTCCTCTCGTCAAGAGCCGCAGTTATGTCGGCGGCGCGGCTCTCAAGATACCGTGTATCCTGAAAATCTCCCGTGCAGACAATGGCGTCCCGTGCGCCGAAGGTCAACGGCTCGACCTGCCTCGGATATGTGCCGTCGATTATTTTAAAGCCTGCGGCGGGGCAGAAAATACCGTCGCTGCCGCCCGGAGAATAAAACTCCGTTAAGTCGATATGCGCCGAATCAAGCTCCTCCTTTATCCGTTGCAGGAGTCCGGCGGTGACGGAGGAAGAATACCCCTTGATTATGTATTCGTAAACGCCGCCGAATTCCGCGCGCGAGGTGAGCGAGAGGTAGCCCTCCGGTGAGGGAGTGCCGAAATAAAAGCCGTTTTCGTTCAAGATATCATCTCCTATGTTTTATTTTATGCCGTCGCGCGGTTTATGTGCTTGTAAATTACGGAAATATGTGTTATTATCAGAACATAAACAGTGCCGCGCAGGCGCGTGAGCTTCTGTGAATCCATAAGCTGGTGAATTGTTTGGAGCTGGACGAAGGCAGGATCAGAGCTGAGCTGAAAAACCGCGATGATCTGAAAATAACGGTGTTTGACAGTATAGACTCGACCAATCTTGAGGCCGAGCGCAGGATACGCGGCGGCGAGCGCTCCCGTATGCTCATTGCTGCCGACTCTCAGACCGACGGCAGAGGCAGACAGGGCAGGAGCTTTTATTCCCCGTCGGGCGGCCTGTATCTCTCTGTGGCCTTTTTTTCCGGTTCAGGCGTTGAGTCCGTTTTGCCGGTCACAACTGCGGCGGCCGTTGCCGTTGCCCGGGCGATCGAGGAGGCTTGCGGAGCCGCCGCCGAGATCAAGTGGGTGAACGACGTTTATATAAAGGGGAAAAAGGTCTGCGGAATTCTGACAAGGGCGGTCACGCTTAACGGCGGAGCGGTAGGCATTGTCACTGGCATCGGGATAAATCTTTCTGACGAGGGCTTCCCCCGGGAGCTTGACGGAATAGCCGGAGCTATCGGGGAGACGGACAGAAATATTCTTGCCGCGCGTATAACGGAAAGGCTTTTGAGCTTTGCGGACGATCCCGGCGACAAGTCGTATCTTGACGAATACCGCGAGAGATCCTGCGTTATCGGCAGAGAAATAGTATACTATGAAAACGGGACGGCTCACTCCGCCGTTGCGACCGGAATTGACGAAAACGGCGGTCTTGAGATAACGGAAAGCAATAAAAAAAAGACCCTCACGAGCGGCGAGATCACCGTCAGGGTCAGCAAATAAAGGCAACGGAGGCAACGTATGACCTGCAAAGAAATCGAAGCCATTTTTATAAAGGTGTTTAAGTTCTGGGATAAAATAACTGAGGCTCAGCGTGAGCAGCTTTGCAGCAACACCATGAGCGCGGAGTATGTAAAGGGCAGTATGATCCACGGCGGCGGAGCTGAGTGCACGGGCGGTATCCTTGTGCTTGAGGGCTCTGC
>JAFSXA010000170.1 GCA_017450135.1 Clostridia bacterium
ACGGTGTTCTGGGGAGTCCTTTTCGGAAGCTGGTTCGGCGATCTGCCGCAGATAATCGCCTCCGACTTTTTCGGCAAGACCATTAAAACAACGGCTCTTTGGTTTGAGCCGCTCGACGACCCGATTAAGCTTTTGATGTTCAGCTTCGGGCTGGGCATCTGCCACCTGTTCCTCGGCCTTGCGGTCAACTTCCACATCCTGTGGAAGGAGGGGAAAAAGTGGGACGCGATATTCGATACGATACCGGTCTATCTGACCGTGCTCGGAGTAGCACCCATTGCGGCAAGCATACTGATTGACGTGGATCCGAGGCTCAGCTCGATCGGCAAGTACGTCGCACTGGTCGGTGTCGTATCCATCCTGCTGACGTCAGGCAGGAGCGCGAAGAATATATTCATGAAATTCTTCGGCGGTTTTTACGGCATCTATAACGTCGCGACCGGCTATCTGAGCGATATACTCTCTTATTCGCGTCTGCTGGCTCTCGGCCTTGCGACGGGAAGCATAGCCGGAGTAATCAACCTCGTCGCCACGATGCCCTCCAATCCGGTGGTCAAGGCGATTGGCCTTTTAGTGGTCGGGCTTGTGGGCCACACGGCAAATATCGGCGTCAATCTGCTCGGTGCTTACGTTCATTCCGACAGACTGCAGTTCGTCGAGCTGTTTTCAAAGTTTTATGAGGGCGGAGGCAGAGCCTTCAGTCCCCTGAAAGCTGATACAAAATATATTAAATTTGATAAGGAGAATATTTATGAGTAATTTAGGTTTGGTTCTGGCAATCGTAGGTGCGGTCCTTGCGGCAATGCTCGCAGGTATCGGAAGCGCAAGGGGAGTCGGTCTTGTCGGTGAGGCCGCCGCGGGTCTTGTAAGTCAGGATCCCTCCAAGTTCAGCAAGGCGCTTATCCTTCAGCTTCTTCCCGGCACACAGGGCCTTTACGGCCTGCTTATCGCGGTGCTTCTTCTCAGCCGCATAGGTCTTCTCAGCGGCGCTCCGCAGGAGCTCACCACCGTTCAGGGACTCATGTATCTCGGCGCCTGCCTTCCGATGGCGTTCGGCGGCTTCTTCTCCGCTGTTGCACAGGGCAAGACCGCGACCGCGGGCATCGGCATCGTCGCCAAAAAGCCCGACGACAGCGGTAAGGCGATCATCATGGCGGCCATGGTTGAGACATACGCCATTCTTGCGCTGCTTATCTCGATCCTTATTATCTATAACATAAAATAATCTCCAAAGGAGAAGGCTATGAACGGTTTAGAACAGATACTTCGCAAAATTGAAGAGGACAGCAGCTCCGCCGTTTCAGAGATAATGGATGACGCCGCGCAAAGGGCGAGACTCAATGACGAGGAGGAGACAGGCAAGGCAAACGCACGCGCCTCCGAGATCACGGCAAAAGCGAAAAAAACTGCGGAGCAGATAGCCGAAAACTCCGTCGGAAGCTGCGAGGCCGCGCTGCGCAAGGGCGAGCTCAAGGCCAAGTCCGACGTGGTCGCAGGATGGCTGGCAGACTCCATGGCAAAGATAAATTCAATGAGCGGAGAAGAGTATTATTCCGCTGTTTTCAATCTCGCCGTTTCCCACTGCAGCAGGCAGAACGGTATCCTGCTTATGAACAAAAGAGATAAGGCGAATATGCCCGGCGGATATATGAAAATGCTCAACGACGCCCTTCCCGAGGGAGCTTCGCTGGAGCTCTCCGACGAGGACGCGGATATCAAAAACGGATTCATCATCCGCTACGGCGGCATTGAAGAAAACTGTGTTTTCGATTCCCTGCTTGAGGAAAAAACGGACGTTTTGAAGGACAAGCTTTTTGCCCTTATAGATTCGTAAGGGAGGTGCGGCAATGAGTGAAAACGGTTACGCTTTCGCAGTGGCAAGCGTCAGAACCAGGGAAAACGAGCTGCTTTCGCCGTCGTTTATGTCGCAGCTTCTTGAGAGCGACTACGATGAATGTGTGCGGCTCCTTGCCGATAAGGGCGTTATCCCGCGCGATGCGGACGATCCTGCCGCCGCTCTCTCCGGATACATGAAGGACACGTGGGAGTTTCTCTCGTCGATCGCCCCGGATATGAGCAAGCTCAATTTCCTGATAGTCAAGAACGATTTTCATAATCTGAAGGCTATCCTCAAATCCATGGTGGCGAACGTTGACTGCAGAGAGTTTTTCCTCGAGCCGTGCGTTCTTGACCCGGAGGAGCTGTATTCCGCCGTCAAGGAGAAACAATTCGATTCTCTGCCCGGGTGGATCTCGAAGCCTGCAGAGAACGGGTATTCGCTGATAACGTCCACGCTGGACGGCCAGCTCCTCGACGTGTATCTTGATGCGCGTTCCTTTGCGGCTATGCGTGATTTTGCACGCGAGAGCGGCAGTGAGTATTCCTCGGAGCTGACGGAGCTTCAGATCGCGCTTGCCGATATCAAGGTGGCTCTCAGACTTTCGAGAGGCTCGGTGTCGGAGAATCTTGTCAGCAGGGCGTTCTGCGAATGTGAGAGCCTCGATACGGATGAGCTTGCCCGCGCCGTGCTCAAGGGCAGGGGCGAGGTCATAGCTTATATAGGCACAACGGATCATGCTCAGCTTTTAAACAGCCTTGAGACCTCGGCTGCTGAGTTTGAAAAGGCGTGCGACAATATGATAGTCGAAAAGCTCGGTGAGTCGAAGTATTACAGCCTGTCCGAGGAGCCTCTTACCGCGTATTATTACGCGCGTGAGAACGAGTGCAGACTGCTCAGGATAATCCTCAGCTGCAAGCACCTCGGGCTTGAAAAAGGAAAAATAACCGAAAGGATGCGTGAGCTGTATGTATAAGATCGGCGCAATGGGCGACCGCGACAGTATATACGGCTTTGCCGCTCTGGGGATGTCGGTCTTCCCGACCGAGGACGCGGATGAGGCAAAGGCGCTTATCAGGCGGCTTGCGGATAACGAATACGGAATAATATATATCACGGAGGCGCTCGCGGCGCTTATACCCGAGGAGATAGAAAGATATCGTTTCGTCAGCACTCCGGCGATAATCCTTGTGCCCGGGGTTACGGGCAATACCGGAGCCGGCATGGCGGATCTTGAAAAATCCGTCAAGAAAGCGGTAGGCTCCAATATCCTGAAATAGGAGGCAGAAAATGAGTAAAGGTACAATTGTTAAGGTCAGCGGTCCTCTCGTAGTGGCGGAGGGTATGCGCGACGCGAATATGTTTGACGTTGTGCGCGTCAGCGATAAAAGGCTGATAGGCGAGATAATAGAGATGCACGGCGACCGGGCGAGCGTCCAGGTCTACGAGGAGACCTCGGGCATCGGCACGGGCGAGCCGGTTGAATCGACCGGAGAGCCCCTCAGCGTTGAGCTCGGGCCGGGACTCATAGGCAGCATCTTCGACGGTATCCAGAGACCGCTTGACGATATAATGGCGATATGCGGCAACAACCTTGAAAGGGGAGTCGAAGTCGCCGCGCTCAAGAGGAACAGGGAGTGGCAGTTCGACCCCTGCGTCAAGCCGGGCGACGAGGTGCAGACGGGCGATATCGTCGGCACGGTACGCGAGACCGACGTAGTCCTCCACAAAATCCTTGTACCCTTCGGAGTCAAGGGCAGGATAAAGGATATCAAGGGCGGCACCCATAAAGTTACGGATACCGTCTATTCAATAGAGACAGACGGCGGAGTCCGGGATTTTTCGCTCATGCAGAAGTGGCCGGTCAGAAGGAGCAGACCCTATAAGAAAAAGATGTCTCCCGACAAGCCTCTGCTCACCGGTCAGAGGAACATGGACTGTATGTTCCCGATCGCCAAGGGCGGCGTCGCCGCTATCCCGGGTCCGTTCGGAAGCGGAAAGACGGTCATCCAGCATCAGCTTGCCAAGTGGTCTGAGGCGGACATAGTTATCTATATCGGCTGCGGCGAGCGCGGAAACGAGATGACAGACGTTCTCAACGAGTTTCCGGAGCTTGTCGACCCGCACACAGGCAGATCACTTATGGAGAGAACCGTGCTCATAGCCAACACCTCCGATATGCCGGTTGCGGCGCGCGAGGCCTCTGTATATACAGGTATCACAATAGCGGAATACTTCAGGGATATGGGCTACAGCGTAGTGCTCCTTGCCGACTCCACCTCAAGGTGGGCGGAGGCGCTGCGCGAGATGTCCGGCAGACTTGAGGAGATGCCCGGCGAGGAGGGCTATCCCGCCTACCTCGGAAGCCGCCTTGCCCAGTTCTATGAGCGCGCCGGCTACGTAAAGACCCTCGGCTCTCAGGACAGGGAGGGAGCCCTCTCCGTTATCGGAGCCGTTTCCCCTCCGGGCGGCGATATTTCCGAGCCCGTCTCCCAGGCGACGCTCAGAATCGTCAAGGTGTTCTGGGGTCTGGATTCCGCCCTTGCCTACAAGAGGCACTTCCCCGCGATAAACTGGCTGAACAGCTACTCGCTGTATACCGACCTCCTTTCAAAAGGGTATAAGGAGAACGCGGATGAGCAGTGGATGGCGCTGCGCGGCAGACTGATGAATATGCTCCAGCAGGAGGCTGAGCTGGACGAAATAGTCAAGCTCGTCGGTATGGACGCTCTGTCCCCGGGCGACAGGCTTAAGATGGAGACCGCGAGATCCATCCGCGAGGATTTCCTCCAGCAGGATTCATTTGACGACACGGATACCCACGCAAGCCTCCACAAGCAGTTCAGGATGATGCAGCTTGTGCTCAGCTACTATGATATATGCTCCCAAGCTCTGAGTCAGAAGGCGTCGATAGACCTTCTGGCGGAGATACCCTCCAGGGAGGCGATAGGCAGATTCAAATTTGTGCC
>JAFSXA010000171.1 GCA_017450135.1 Clostridia bacterium
AGGATCTCATGCGCCTTGTGGCTGCCGGGAGCGCCGAAAAATTCCTTGTAGACGCGCTTGATAGCTTCGTTCTCATGGGATTTACGGTTTTCCTTCTCCTTGTCGGAATTGTAAAGGACTGACGCGCGCAAAGCTCTGTAATCCACAAAGTTGCGGGTATCGCCGGAAACGATGGGCTGACCGCCGCCGTTGATGCAGCCGCCGGGACAGGCCATGATCTCAATGAACTGATAGTCGCTCGTGCCGTTCCTTACCTGATCCATGATCGTCTTTGCGTTTTTGGTTCCGCTTACAACGGCGACCTTGACCTGCAGATCGCCCGCCGAGTATGTGGCGTCCTTGACGCCCTCCATGCCGCGAACCTCGTTGAAGTCTACGTTATCGAGCTTTTTGCCCGTGATCTTTTCAACTGCGGTACGCAGAGCGGCCTCCATAACGCCGCCGGTCGCGCCGAATATGACCGCCGCGCCGGTGCCTTCGCCGAGCGGGCTGTCATAAGCCTCGTCGGGAAGAGAATTGAAGGATATGCCTGCCGACCTGATCATTCTTGCAAGCTCACGGGTCGTGATGGAGATATCAACGTCCGGATAACCCGCCGCGTTCTGATCGTCCCTGCCGATCTCGAACTTTTTGGCGGTGCAGGGCATTACGCTGACGGATACGATCTTTGCCGGATCGATACCCATGTTCTCGGCATACCATGTCTTGATGGTTGCGCCGAACATCTGCTGGGGAGACTTGCAGGTTGAAAGATGGTCGAGCATATCGGGATAATAGAATTCGCAGTATCTGATCCATCCGGGCGAGCACGATGTGATCATCGGGAGCGTTCCGCCGGTGGTTATTCTTTCGATAAGCTCATTCGACTCCTCCATGATGGTGAGGTCGGCGCCGAAGTTGGTGTCAAACACCTTGTCAAAGCCGAGGCGGCGCAGCGCCGCTGCCATTTTGCCCTCGCAGTTTGTGCCGATGGGGTAACCGAACTCTTCACCGATGCCGGCTCTTACCGCGGGAGCGGTCTGAACAACGACGTACTTGTCGGGATCATTGATAGCCTCAAATACCTTCGCCGTGTCGTCCTTTTCACGCAGAGCGCCGGTCGGGCAGCTCGCAACGCACTGACCGCAGGAAATGCAGGAGAATTCCTGGATTTTTCTCTCAAAGGGAGAGGTGATGCAGGTATCAAAGCCGCGGGCGTTTGCACCGATGACGGAGATGGCCTGATTGTTGCAGGCGGCGACACAGCGGCGGCAGAGTATGCACTTGCTGTTGTCGCGGATCATATGAACCATGGAATCGTCATAGGCATAATCGGGAGTAACGCCGTCAAAGCGGCCCTCGTCGTCCACACCGTACTCCTTGCAGAGCTTCTGCAGCTCGCAGTTGCCGCTCCTTACGCAGGAGAGACAGCTTCTGTTATGGGTGGAAAGGATGAGCTGAAGCGTGGTTTTTCTCGCCTCGCGGACTCTTTCGCTGTTGGTGAAGATTTCCATGCCCTCGTTAACGGGGAATACGCAGGAGGCAACAAGGCTTCTTGCGCCCTTTACCTCGACAACGCAGATACGGCAGGCGCCGATCTCGTTTATCTCCTTCAGGAAGCAGAGAGTCGGAATGTGAATCCCGGCGTAGCGAGCCGCCTCAAGGATAGTGGAGCCTCCCGGCACACTCAGAGGTATGCCGTTGATTTTGATATTAACCATTTCCATAACTGACACCCTCCTTATTTCTTATATATCGCGCCGAACTTACATGTCTCCATGCAGACGCCGCACTTGATGCACTTGCTTGTGTCGATCGTATGAGGATTCTTGACAGTGCCGGAGATAGCTCCTACGGGACACTTCCTTGCGCAGGCGGTGCAGCCCTTGCACTTGTCGGGATCGATGTTGTAGCTCAGCAGAGCCTTGCATACGCCGGCGGGACATTTCTTGTCAACGATATGGGCAACATATTCGTCTCTGAAGAAGCGCAGGGTGGAAAGCACCGGGTTGGGGGCAGTCTGGCCGAGGCCGCAGAGCGAATTATCCTTGATATAATGAGCGAGCTTTTCAAGCTCGTCAAGATCTTCAAGAGTAGCCTTGCCGTCCGTGATTTTTTCAAGGATCTCTCTCATGCGCTTTGTGCCGATACGGCAGGGAGAGCACTTTCCGCAGGACTCGTCAACGGTGAAATCGAGGAAGAACTTGGCGATATCGACCATGCAGTTGTCCTCGTCCATTACTATGAGTCCGCCGGAGCCCATCATACAGCCGATGGAGGTGAGGTTGTCGTAATCTATCTCTGTATCAATGAGGCTTGCCGGGATACATCCGCCGGAGGGGCCGCCCGTCTGAGCCGCCTTAAACTTTTTGCCGTTCGGGATACCGCCGCCGATATCTTCAACGATCTCGCGCAGGGTGGTTCCCATCGGGATCTCAACAAGTCCGGTGTTGTTGATCTTGCCGCCGAGCGCGAATACCTTTGTTCCGGGAGATCTTTCGGTACCCATGGAGTTGAAGAACTCCGCGCCCTTCAGGATGATCTGAGGAATATTGGCAAATGTCTCAACGTTGTTCTCCGTTGTGGGCTTGGCAAAGAGTCCCTTGACCGCCGGATAGGGAGGACGGGGACGCGGCTCGCCGCGGTTGCCCTCTATAGAGGTCATAAGAGCTGTTTCCTCGCCGCACACGAAGGCGCCGGCGCCAAGACGGATATGAAGATCAAAGTCAAAGCCTGAATCAAAGATGTTTTTGCCGAGCAGTCCGTTTTCGCGTGCCTGATCTATTGCGATCTGGAGACGCTTGACCGCTATGGGGTATTCTGCGCGGACGTATATATAGCCCTGAGTCGCGCCGGTGGCATAGCCGCAGATCGTCATTGCCTCAACTATGCAGTGCGGGTCGCCTTCAAGCACGGAACGATCCATGAACGCGCCGGGGTCACCCTCGTCGGCGTTGCAGACTACATACTTCTGATCGGCGCTGTTCTTGGCGGTGAAGCTCCATTTGAGGCCGGTGGGGAATCCGCCGCCGCCTCTGCCGCGAAGTCCGGAGTCCTTGACAATTTGGATAACATCCTCGGGAGTCAGCTCGGTCAGGCACTTTGCAAGGGCCTGATAGCCGTCCATGGCAATGTATTCCTCGATATTCTCGGGATCTATAACGCCGCAGTTGCGAAGAGCTATTCTTCTCTGCTTCTTATAGAAATTGGTTTCGCTCAGGGGCTTTATCTCGTCCTTATGGACTGTCTCATCATAGAGCAGATGCTTAACGATGCGTCCCTTGAGCAGATGCTCCTCAACTATTTCGGGTACGTCCTCGACCTTAACCTCGCTGTAGAAACAGCCTTCGGGATAAACCACCATGATGGGGCCGAGGGCGCAGAGTCCGAAGCAGCCGGTTTTGATTACCTTTACCTCGTCGGAAAGACCCTTTGCGGCTATCTCTTTTTCAAGAGCCTCGATGATCTCTCCGCTGTGAGAGGAGGTGCAACCGGTACCGCCGCAGACGAGTACGTGTGAACGATACATTGTTTCTTTCCTCCTTAATCTTTAACGATGGCGCCGACCGTGTAATCGAATACGGGGTTGCCGTTGACGATATGGTCAGCTACTACCTTGGGCACCTTTTCAGCATTCATCTTAACATAGGTGACCTTTTCCTTGCCGGGCTCAAATACCTCGACAATCGGCTCATACTGGCACATACCGATGCAGCCGGTCTGAGCAACGGTCACATTTTTGAGATTACGTTTGGCGACCTCTTCAACAAAAGCGTTGAGGACGGGGCGCGCACCTGCCGCAATACCGCAGGTGGCCATGCCGACTACGATCCTGATGCTGTCTCCGTTTCCGTCACGGTCAGTCATGTTTGCCTTAGCCTTGTCACGGATGGCCATCAGCTCTTCAAGTGTTTTCAATAATAACACCTCCACAAATGTTTTCGGTTTGTTCTTCAATATAATCTTTGATCCACGCCGCAACCTCCGGCTCGCTGAGCGGTACGCCGCCCAAAATGCTTTTCAGCTCAGAGGTGGAGAGGATAAATTTTTTGTTGTCGATACCGAAGGTGTAAATAAAATCACGGTCGGTATTCATTGTTATCAGCGTGATGATCGTGGAATTTATGTCGCCGAGAGGGGTAAAGTCGATACTGTCGGTATTAAAGACGGTTTTGACCCGGGTCCCTTTGCCGACCTCCGATTCTATTTCAAGGCTGCCGCCGGTTTGTTCGGCCGCGAGCTTGAAAAGCGGGATGCCCATACCGACCTTCCTAGTCGTCCTCGTTGTGAAGAAGGGATCCATTACCTGCCGCGTCTGCTCCTCGGTCATGCCACAGCCGTTATCGTAGATCCCGATAAACA
The DNA here is from genome assembly GCA_017450135.1 of Clostridia bacterium. Lineage (GTDB taxonomy): Bacteria > Bacillota > Clostridia > Oscillospirales > Acutalibacteraceae > CAG-488. The sequence continues at coordinate 4,342 of JAFSXA010000171.1, forward strand.
GCTTGTGCTCAGCGGTGTCCCTGAGTATCTCGATCTCAATGAGCGAGGCTCCGGCGGAAATGGAATTCTGGGCGACGTCAAGCACGTTCAGAGAGAGCTCACGCATTGGTCTTGTATTTTGCGAGGATACCGTCAACGTCGTCGGGAGTGAGCTTCCCGTAAACGTCGTCGTTTACCATAAGAACCGGGGCAAGACCGCAGGCTCCTATGCAGCGGCACGCTTCAAGCGAGAAAACGCCGTCGTCGGTGCACTCGCCGGGGCCTATGCCGAGGGCGTCGCTCATTCTCTGGAGAACGTTGTTTGAGCCTTTGACGTAGCAGGCGGTTCCCAGACAGACAGAGATGTTGTACTCGCCCTTGGGGGAGAGAGCAAACTGCGCGTAGAAGGTGGATATACCGTAAACCTTCTCAAGCGGTACTCCCATACCGTCAGCGATCATCGTCTGCACCTCAAACGGGAGATAACCGTAGATCGACTGCGCCTCCTGCATAACGTGCATGAGAAGGCTGTTGTTGCCCTTGCACTCGTCGATTATCGCTTTAAGCTGCGCTTCCTGCTCAGGTGTTCCCCTGAAGGGGATCTTGCTGATTTTTTTGAGCATTTAGTTTTCCTCCTTTACGAAAAAGTCAGGCGGCAATGATTCAGATATTCCCTCAAAACGGAAAGAATGTTAAAAAAATAACATTCAATTGCCGCACTTTCCATTTTGTTTCGTCTAACAAGTATAACACATTAATTTTTAATAGTAAACAGATTTTCGGCAAATTATTTGTTTTTTTAATGAGTTTTCAGCCAAAACCATAAAAAACCCGGCAGACAAAAGCCTGCCGGGAAAATATGTTGGATTTGCCGGTTAATTAAGCGAGCTCACCCTCAAGAAATCCGGAAAGAACCTCAAGGAGAGAGATGAGACCGTTTGTTATTTTCAGAGCAATACCCTCGAACCAGCGGAGAAGCTTCTGCTGCCACGGAAGCTCGGGAGCGGGATCCCAATCGAACTTATCCGCAAGATGGCCGGGATTGACGATGAACTGGCTGTCTGTGCTGCCGGTTGTGAGATATGTCGCGTTGCCTTCGCCGTCAACAACAACTGCCGCTTCGCCTGCGTCAAATTCGGGAGCGCCGAAATCGGCGAGCCAGGAGATGTCGTAGGTTGTGAGGTCAAGCGTAGCCTCAACGCCCTCGCCGGGATACTCGTTGGAGACTGTAACGATGATGTTGACTACTTCGAGATTGGTCTGCTTGAGAACGGCAAGATCGTCAACCTTGAAGCTGACATACCATGCGCCGTCCGTGAAGCCGCACTCATAGCCCTCAAAGCCTGCCATTGCCTTAACAGCGTCGGTGAACTCAACGCCCGTGATGTCAAGGTACTGCTGAGCCGCGCCGCTGAAGCCCGCGATAGAGAAGCCCGTATAGAAGCTGCCGCTTGTAACGCCATCGATCTCAACGTCGGAAACGATGGATACGGGGATGCTGTACTCTCCGCCCGGAGCGATGTGCTCATTCTGCGGAACAACGATCATCTGACCGGGGAGAACGTCGGTTCTCAGTTCAGCTGCAAAGCCCGCCATGCAGAGGGAAGCTGCCATTATCACGGAAAGAAGGATTGCCAAAAACTTTTTCATGATAAAAACTCCTTTTGTTTTTATTTGCACTCAGTGCATTTTTTGAATAATTCCCAAAATTTAAGCGGAAACTACTCTATTGTCTATATGATATCACAGAGATATTTTATTATAATGACAATTAGGAACAATAAAAATCTTTTTTATCACAGGCTAACCGCAAATCTTCTGCATCACCGTGTTTACTATCGGGCCTGCCGCCGCAAGTCCCGAGCCGGAGTTTTCCACAACGCATACCACCGCGTACGGGGTCGATTCCTTGGCGGAGAAGCCTACGAACCAGGAATGGGATTCGCCGGTGTCGAGCTGAGCGGTTCCGGTTTTGCCGCACATCTCAAGTCCGGGAAAACGTGAATCGGAGTAATAATTCTTTACGTTTGAGCGCAGAAGCTTTTTCATTTTTTCCGCATTTTCCGGACTTATCACAACTGTTTTGCTTGTCTCCGTCCTGCCGAGCTCGGTCACTTCGCCCGAGGGAGAGACCATACTCTTTACAAAATACGGCTTGACGACCGTGCCGCCGTTGGCAATGCCGCCGAGTATAGTCAGCATATGGCAGGGATTCACAAGGGTGGTGTACTGGCCTATGCCCGCCCAGCCGAGGTCGGTCTTGCTTGCGGAGCTGACGTTGAATCTGCTTTTTACAAGGTTTATCTCACCGATCTTTTCCCTTGTGTTGAAGCCCAGCTCGCTTGCGGTAGCCGTGAGCTTTGCGCTGCCGAGCTCGTTGGCTATGACTGCAAAGGCGCTGTTGCAGGAGTGGTTGAGAGCTTCCTCAAAATCCACCTTGCCGTGGACGCCGTTGCATATGACCTTGCCGTCGCCGGTGCTGTAGCTGCCGTTGCAGGAAAATTCGCGTGAATAAATATCGGGAATGTTTTCAAGCGCGGAAATAGCCGTAACTATTTTAAAGGTGGAGCCGGGCGTATACAGGCCGGAGAGGAAGCGATTGAGATAAACGCCGGTGTATTTGTCGCTCGAATCCATATTCTTCGGCTTGTTTTCCGGGTCATAAGAGGGGGTGGAGACCATGCAGACCAGCTCGCCCGTCTTGTAATTGTAAACTCCTATCGTGCCCTTTCTGCCGTTCATGGCCTTGTACGCTGTTTTGCAGACCTCGGCGTCGAGGGTCAGGTAAATATCGTTGCCGCGGTTGTATTTTTTAAGGTTATAGACGCCGTTTACAAAGTCGTAGCCCGATAGACTCGCGTTATAAACGTGCTGAACGCCGGTCGCAATAAAGGATGAAGTGTCCCCGACAGCGTGCAGAGTCGCCTTTCTTACAGTCGGGTCAGAGTTGTATATCCTCTTTCCGTCGCGGCTGTATACGAGCGCCTGCTTGTTCCTGTCGTATACGGCGCCTGCGCTCGCGATAGTGCCGTTCTTATAGATATGGCGGTTGACTACGTTGGAGGTCCATTCGCCGCCGTGCACGTAAAATGCGTAGAACATCGCGCCCAGCCCGACCAGGAACGCAAGCAGGAACGCATAGAGGACGTACGCTCTCTTTGTGGTATTATTCATCGTTTTGCCCTCCCGTCCGTCTTTTTCCGACTTATGGGAATATCCCTCGGCGACTGCCCCGGCGCAGTCTTCACAGGACTCTTTTTAGCGGAGCCTGTGCTCTTTTTGCCTACCGGTATATCACGGGAGGTCTGCCGTGTAGACTGCGGTTTTTTGTCCGTCCTTTTCTTTTTCGGCGGCTCGTCCACGGGAGGAGGCGTCAAGGGCCTGCGCGAGCGTCTGCCTACGCGGACGTCGGGCGGATACAGGGGATGGTCGGGGAGTATGGTCTTTGAGAGCATCGGATATGTCCTGATGTCCGCCGATTTTATAAAGGCGAAAAGTCCCCAGGAGCATATCATACTCGAGCCTCCGCGGCTGATAAACGGCAGGGTGACGCCGGTGAGCGGCAGTATATCCGTTACGCCGAAGATGTTAAGACTTGTCTGGAACAGGAGCAGGCCTGCCGCTGCGCAGGTGGCTATGGCGTAGAATGCGGAGCGCGTGGTCCGCGCCGTTTTGACCGCATAGATAAGGATGAATGCGTAGGCGATGACTATCATAAACGCTGTCAGCATACCCCATTCCTCACAGACGATGCCGAAGATCAGGTCTGTGGTGGAGGCGAAAACGTCGCGCAGTTTGCCGTTGCCGATACCGAGCCCGAGCAGCCCTCCGCTTGAGGAATAGATCAGGGTGCGCGTCTGCTGCATTCCGGTGTCGTTTATGTGCTCCCAGACGTGGCGGTAGGTGGAAAACCTTGAAGCCACGGTGGGACGGAAGTATATTATCATCATCGCGCCGAGAGCGGCCGCCACGCAGACGAGAGCGATGGTTCTTATGTCGCCCGAGCGCATGAACGCGATTATGACAAAGGTGAAGAAGAATATCAGTGCGGTGCCGAAGTCCCTCATCAGGAACAGGGCGCCTACGCAGCCGATTGAGAACACAAGGTATTTGAATATACTCTTGGTGCTCTGCAGCTTGTCCAGAGAGGCGGCGCCGACGAAAATGAAAGCAAGCTTGACTATCTCGGAGGGCTGTATGGATATCCTGCCGCCTGCAAGGGTTATCCAGTTCAGCGCGCCGTTATTGTATTTTGCAAGCGCGAGGTTGAGCACAAGCAGACCCACCGCGGCGAAGGCGACGGGCATACGCAGCTTCATGACCACGTCCGTCCTTCTCAGAACAGCGAGCAGCACAATGAAGGTGAACAGACCGAGGATTATCGAGATGAGCTGTTTTAGTGCAAAGTCCGCGTAAACGCTCGCGGAGATGGTCAGCCCTATCCCAGAGAAAAGGAAGGCGATGACCTCAAGCTCAAAATTATTCTGTTTGAACGCGGCGGCGGCAATAATAAAATAAAGCCACTCGATTGCCATATATCCTGCGAATACTCCGAAAAGCTCAATGTTGAATCCGTCGGCGAGGATAGGCGCGGTAAAGGTGATGAGCTGAAAGACCGAGACAAAAATCATCATCAGTCCCCAGTTGAATTTTTTATTTAAAGCTTCCTGTGCCATGTCACACCCTCTTTCCGTGCAACCCATATTATACCATAATTTATAAAACCGTCAATCTGTTTAAAGCCGAATAAGGCAAACGCCCTGCCGGAATTATCCTCTGAGCAGGGCGTATGTTGATTTTCCCGGGTCAGCTTGCGTCGGCAGGGTAGTTGATCTCGCTGATCGTTTTGCCTGTGGCGGCGTCGGTCAGTATGTATACCGAGGTTATTCCTGCCTCCGAATAGCCCTCGATCGCCTGCATATATCCGACCGCGGCGAAGGATTCGTTGAGCAGCGCCCTGTCGCTGCCGCTGTCATATTTTGATTGGTCTATTTTGATATCGACCTTTGTGAGGCTCGAATTGAAAGAGACGTCCCTGATAGCCTCGGGGCTGAGCATGGAGAGATTCCTGACGGCGGCTTTCGCGTCGTCCTCCGCCTTTCTCTTGACGGTCTTGTAGTCGTTTTCGTTTATCGTGTAGGTCACTGAACCGTCGTCGTTGAGCGTTGCAACGGTAAAGCCCGCGTCCCTCTGCTCCTGAGTCAGATTCCCGGACGCCTCTCCCTTGAGGTATTTTGCAGGTACGGTGACGGCTACAAGTCCGTTGCCGCGTTTGATATTCTTTTCGCGGCTGCTGACCGAATACGCCGAGCCGGATATATTATAATCGTTCTTATCCGACGAGTCTATCAGCAGGGAGAACAGCAGTATGACCGCAAGCAGGATCGCCGCGATTATCATTATCAGCTTTATAAGTCTGCCCTTTTTATATTCCTTGACCTCGGGATCTGAGGGGAATTCGTTTTCGGCCTTTTCCGGCTTTGTGTTGACCTTGGGTTCCTTGTTCTTCTTTGCCATAATGAGCACCTCTTATCTTATGATTTCTATTCTGTCGTCAAATCGCGGCTTCATATCCGGTTTTTCGTCCGGGTAACCGACGGCGACGGCTATAAGATACCGGTAATTATAGGGGATGTTCCATGCCCTGCGCCATTTGATACCGGCAGGGGAGTCCTCTTTGAAAAGGGCGCCGAGACTGCCGATTATGCAGGTGCCCAGCCCGAGACTCTGGGCGGCGATGCAGATATTTTCGCACATTATGCCGCCGTCCATGGCGCTGTTGCCCTCGGAGAAAAGCACCGCGAGCGTGGGCGCGTTGTGATAAACCGGATTGGTCTGCCAGCGCGTGTACGCCGGTGTGTCGTAGCCGACGAATTCCTTGAAGTCCCGATTCATTTCATCGAGCATCTCTTTGTTTTGGATGAATCTTACATGGCAGGGCTGAGTGTTTCTGCCGCTCGGAGCCTGTTTTGCCGCCCTGCACAGCAGGTCAAGCTGTTCGTCGCTTATCTGTTCCGGCTTGTATGAGCGTATTGTCTGCCTGCCGAGTATGGCTTTCATAACGTCATTCATTGAGCTTTTCCCTCTTTCTGCCG
>JAFSXA010000172.1 GCA_017450135.1 Clostridia bacterium
GCCGGTCTGTTCTCGGCGGCCTCTATCTCGGAGTTTGCGAGCTTCTGGGAGCACAGCACCCCGGTTACGCACAGTGCCAATGAGCAGACCAACGCTGTTATGCATTTTATCCATGTATTTTTCAATTCAAACACCTCTGTTATTTTTCTCCGAACTCGTCAAAAATCGACTCGTGATAGCTGTTATCCTCTTCGGGCTTGTGGTTCGGATACCAAACCTGCGCAAAGAACGGGTTCACCTTGGCTATACGGTCGTATCTCCAGGGCATTGGCTCGCATTCGGGGCACCAGTGACCGCCGCGGAGCACGAGGTTCGGCGTCATCTCAAACTCATGGCCGAAGGCGCATTTCCATTTAAGCGGAGTGTAAAGGTCGCCCTTCTCCATGGTCTCGGAGAGGCACTGACCGCCGCGGAATTCAGCCGCCTTCTTCATATCCTCGATATCGAGCTCCGATTCGGGCTTGCTCTCATCATAGCCGTGGTCGAGGTAGGTCGGGGTCATATCCGCCTTTTTGATCTCAAAATCCTCCCAGCGCGACGGGATCTTTCTCCAATCCTTCAGCGAGCCGAAATACGCCGTGATCCTGTCGCGGTGGTTATTCTTTATCCAGTGCATCGTGCCGAATACGTCGGTGTGCGCAAGCCTCTCCATGAGCACCTTTTTGACCAGCAGATAGGGCGCGAATTTTGAGAGCTTGTAGTACTTCGGTACCGTGCGGGACATATTGTCAAAATACTGCTTGATGGGCACGTTGTGCCTGAAATGCAGGATCTCATCCAGCTTGTCCGAATCGGTATAATACTGGCCGTGGAAGTTCTTGAGGATGAACCAGTTCGGGTTGAAAAGCTTTTTGGGAGAGCCGATACCTATGGCGTTGAGAAGATACTCCTCGAACTCATAGTTCGTTATCCTGTACTCGCTGCCGCTGCCGATGTTATAGAATTTTCTCCAGAAATCCTCGGGGACGTCGTCCTCGCAGACATTCGCGAGCAGCAGACCCGAATCCTCGATAGTCGCCCATTCGAGCACGCCGTTGATGGGAACGTGGAACATTATAGGGTCGATATTCTTCAAGATACCCGGATAGAGGATGCCGGACTGGCGCAGCGACACCCAGTGCCCGAGGCCGGACTCGGCGATAATACGCTCGGCACGCACCTTGCTGATGGCGTAGTGGTCATAGACGCTGATCTTGATCGGGTCGCCCGTCCTGCCCCAGTGTATGGGCGGATTCCTGTCGCCGGTCTCGGCGACCGTGCCTATGTATACGACCTTTACAGCGTCGGGGTCGGGCTGAGCCTTGACCGCGTCGACGATATTCTGCATCGCCGTAGTATTTGTTCTGATCGTCTTCTTCGGATAATAGTCCGCCGCCGGCGAAACCATACCGCCGACGTGGAGCACGATATCCGCGCCGTTGACACAGTTCAGGACGTCGTGGTAATCCAGCAGATCTCCCCACACGAGCCTGACGCTTTCATCGTTTGCGTAGTCCTTGAATTTGGCGTGGTTCTTTTCACTGTCGCGCAGGAGAAGAACAATGTTGTATTTATCCTTTCTCGAGTACAGCTCCCTGAACCCGGCGAAGCCCATGTTTCCGGACGCTCCGGTCAGGAATACCGTTTTCTTCATAATACCAGCTCCTTCTAAGCTTTATTCATTAACAAATAAAGTGCGCAGTTTATATGTTATTATTATATTATATTGTGTCCGACATTGTCAAGCAGAGCGGCGATTTTTAATTGTTCCGGTGAAAAAACAGGGCTTTATCCGCCTTGACTTTTAAATCCGTATTTGTTAGAATTAACAGGAAATCAATAAGGGGTGATAAGGTGTCAGAGCTTTATGATTCAATATGTTTGACAAGCGTTGAAGCTACCGTGCTGAGTATGATGGGTATCGATCTGCCGGACGGCATAGCTCCACCGAACAGAATAGTTCTCGAAAAATTCTCAGACGTGAGAGCGGACCGGGCTGTTCTCTACAATCCGGACGCCGTTGCCCTGTGGATTTTTCAAAAATATACGGAGCTTTTTGCGGACGCATACTCTGTTTCCGACCTTGCGGTCCCCCTGCTGTCGGTAATGCCGTCGGTGACGCCGGTCTGCTTTGCGTCAATGTACACGGGAGTTCTGCCGGAGGTGCACGGCATCAGAAGATATGAGAAGCCCGTGCTCCGGCAGAAAACCCTTTTTGACGTGCTGATCGAAAACGGGAAAAAGCCCGCCATAGTTTCGACCTCCGGCGACAGTATATCGAAAATCTTCCTTGAGAGGGACATGGACTACTACATCTACGACACCATTGACGAGGTCAATGCCAAGGCGCACGAGCTGATAAAGAAGGATATATACGACGTCATCGTTATATACAACGGCAATTACGATGCGCGTATGCACAAGACCGGGCCGGAATCTGAGGATTCGCTCAATCAGCTCAGGAGGAACATCGCGGATTACAGGGCATTTGCCGAGGATATCAGAAGCTTTCTCGGCGAGCATACCACCTTTTTCGGCTTCATGCCCGACCACGGCTGCCATGAGATCGACGGAGATTGCGGCGGACACGGGCTCGATATGGAGGAGGATATGAATATAATCCACTTCTACGGCCTGAACAGAGGTACGTCAGACGACACATGACCCTTCGACCGGTCGTAGTGAAAATATTTACAAACGAGGTGCATTTGTTTTGAAGAAAATCAAAATCGGAGTCGTCGGCGGTTACAGAGGCGACAGCATGATAAAATATGCCAACACCGCTGATAACGCGGAGCTGGTCGCCATCTGCGACAAAAACCCGGAGGTTATCGCCGTGCAGAAGAGAGCGCTGGGCGAAGAAGGCATAGCGTACTACGATACTTTTGAGGACTTTATAAAACACGATATGGACGCGGTCGTTTTGGCAAACTACGCCAACGAGCACGCCCCGTTTGCTATCCGGTGCATGAAGGCCGGCCTCCATGTTTTCAGCGAGGTGCTTCCCGTCCAGACCATGAAGGAGGCCGTCGAGCTGATCGAGGCGGTCGAGGAAACAGGGAAAATTTACGCTTACGGCGAGAATTACTGCTATATGCCCGGCCCATATGAGATGAGAAGGCTCTACAGAGAGGGCAAGATCGGTGAATTCGAATACGGCGAGGGTGAATATGTTCACAACGGCGAATCGATCTGGCCCGAAATAACCTACGGCGACAAGAACCATTGGCGCAACCATATTTACGCCACCTTCTACTGCACTCATTCCATCGGCCCGGTAGTCCACATCACCGGCTTAAGGCCTGTCAAGGTCACGGGCTTTGAGAGCAAGATGAACGAGAGAAAAAGACGCTGCGGCTCATACAGCGGACTATTCGGCATCGAGATGATCGAATTTGAAAACGGCGGACTCTACAAGAGCATCCACGGCGGCCTGTACCGCAATTCCATATGGTACAGCATCTACGGCGGGCTCGGCAGAATGGAGACCGCGCGCGAGGACGCGGACAGCAGGGGCGTCGGCAGAATATATGTAAATACCGACAAATACAGCGGCGAATACGGCGGAGGCGAACATTTGGACTACTATCCCGAAAGGGAGCAGGACAAGCTCGCGGAGGGCTACGGCCACGGCAATTCCGACTTCTATTCAATGTATAATTTCGTCAGAAAGATTCAGGGCTTCGAGGACGCGGATACGATCGACGTCTACGAGGCGCTGGATATGTTCCTGCCCGGTATGTTCGCCTACCGTTCGGTGCTCGAGGGCGGGATCCCCCTCGATATCCCGAACCTGAGAAACAGAGAAGAACGAGAAAAATGGAGGAACGACACCGCGTGCACAGACCCGAAGGTTGCAGGCGATATGCTTCTCCCGGTATTCTCACAGGGCAATCCGGATATCCCCGACAGTGTTTACGAAAAGGTAGCCGCCGAGTGGAATATCAGGAAACAGAAAAAATTCGGCGAAGATAAAAGCATTTCTACACAATCGGAGGATAAAAAACATGGATATGGAAAGAACCGTAAAACTCAGCAGTAAACCGGTCAGAACCGGCAAGCTGCCGATCCCCGACGGAGCTATAGCAGGCAACGGGGACCTCAGCGTTATTCTCGGCAACAGTGAAAACGGCATGAGGGTACATATCGGCAAGTGCGATATGTGGATGGCTGTCGAGGAGCAGCACCGAGGCGGCATCCAGCCCGTAGGCTGGATCGATATCGATATCGGCAAGTCTCTTTATGACAACTACTACGTTGAACAGCGCATGGACAAGGGAGAGCTCTACTGCCGCTTTACCGAAGGCAGCTCAAAAACAGAGTTCAAAATAACAGTATGTGCCTCCAATAACCTTATAATCATTGAGAATTTGACTCAGCGGCCGATAACGCCCGTTTTGCACCCGGATAAATCATACTCAAGGATCGAAAGCATTTCCGCCGAGGGTTACTCAGGATTTGTCAAGAGCTTTGTTGACGACGCCCTTGTTTTTGATACCTCGTGCGCCGCTCTTACCAAAACCGTCGGAAACTGCTTCTGCGTTTACGTCTGCACCAACCACGACTCCCCGGACTTCCGTCAGACTGCCGCCGACTTTATCACAGCTCTCACTCCCGAAAGGATCAAAGAGGAGTATGCGGAGCACCGGTCTTATTGGGAGAGCTTCTGGAGCAAGTCGTCCATGGTGCTCAGCGACAAGGAGCTGGAGCTGAACTGGTGCGCGGGCCAGTACTACATGGCTGTCTGCTCGCGCAACGAGGGCTTTCCCCCGGGCCTGTTCGGCAATTATATCGCCATTCCGGATATCTCGTGGAAGGGCGACTATCACCTGAACTACAACTATGAGGCCGCGTTCTACCACGTCTGCTCATCCAACCACGTGGAGCTGACGGACTGCTACCACTCCCCCTTGACGGATTTTATCGAAAGAGGACGTGAGTATTCCCAAAAGCACCTCGGCACGAAGGGAATTTATCTACCCGTCTCGCTGGGGCCCAAGGGTATGATAACGGAGCTGATGATAACTGACGACGTCAAGCGTATGTACGACAGGATGGATATGGGTCAGCGGATGAACGCCGCCTTCGGCGCTGTCATACTCATATACAGATGGTATTCCACGCTGGATAAGGAATACGCAAAAGAGATCATTTACCCGTTCATCAAGGGCGTCGCGGAATTCTGGGAGTCCTACCTCGTCAAGGAGAACGGCAGATACAATGTGATAAGGGACTCCGTCTATGAGGTCGCCTATTACAGGGCGGACTTTAAATACAAGGATTATAAAAGGCAGATAAACCAGCGCAACGGCAACCTCACGCTGGGACTTCTAAAGCTCCTTTTCCAATGCCTGATCGATATGTCTGCCGCGCTCGACTGCGACAGCGAGGAGCGCGAGGTCTGGCGTGATATCGAAAAAAATCTCGCCCCCTACCCTATCCTAAATATTTTCGGCTGGAAGCTCTTCCTGTCAAGTGAGGGACAGCTTGAAATTGCGGGGATAGACGGCGGAAACAGCGGCGGCCATCTCGCCATGCCCGCCTGCCAGATAGCCATCGGCTCAGATGAGGAATCGTTGAAAATAATCAGGAACACCTTCAATTTCAAAAAGAGGTGGTTTGACGACAATCCGACCAACTCTGTTTTCCCGGCGGCGGCAAGAATAGGTATAAAGCCCGAGACGATAATCAGGAAGCTGAAGATCAATTATAAGAGATTCAGGCTCCCGAACCTGCTTTACAACAGATGCGGCGGCTGCCTTGAAAACGTCGGCCTCACCTCCTCCACTCTCAACGAGATGGCTCTGCAGTCCTTCAAGGGAGTTATCAGGATTTTCCCGAACTGGTGCAGCGGCATCGACTGCAAATACACAGACCTCAGATGCTTTGGCGCCTTCCTCGTCAGCAGTGAGATCAACGGAGGCATCATTGGTGAAACACGGATCAAATGCGAAAAGGGCGGCCGGCTGACCGTCAAGAATCCGTATGAGAAATGCCGGGTCACGTGCGGAGATCGGAGCTTTGTCACAAGCGACGAATTTATCGGTATGGACACAGCGGAAAACGATATCGTCGTTCTGAAGAACGCAGACAGCGTCTGACGCTAACAGCAAATGCCTTCAAAACAGGCTGCGTGGCTGCTTGACGGATTTTTTGTGAAAAAATCGTCAATTCCACTTGATATATTCCCCTATAATTGTTATAATGTTTAAAATCGAACGATGCTCACACACGTTCAGTATAAAAACCGAAAGGAGATTTTTAATATGAACTATTCACATGAAGTTGAAGAAATGTGTAAAGTTGCTAAGGGCCCCCATCACGGTCCGGCTCCCATACCCGAAGAGGGCAGATGGGTAAAGGCATACGAGATCAAGGATATCTCCGGTATGTCCCACGGCATCGGCTGGTGCGCGCCTCAGCAGGGCACATGCAAGCTCACGCTCAACATCAAAAACGGTATCGTTGAGGAAGCTCTTGTTGAGACGATCGGCTGCTCCGGCATGACGCACTCGGCGGCTATGGCGGCGGAGATTCTCCCCGGCAAGACCCTGCTTGAGTGCCTGAACACCGATCTTGTCTGCGACGCTATCAACGTTGCGATGAGAGAGATCTTCCTTCAATTCGTCTACGGCCGCACACAGTCGGCATTTTCCGAGGACGGCCTTGTTATAGGCGCAGGCCTTGAGGATCTGGGCAAGGGACTCCGCTCACAGGTCGGCACAATGTATTCGACCAACAAAAAGGGCGTCCGTTACCTTGAGATGGCGGAGGGCTACGTCACGAGAATGGCCCTTGACGCAGACGATCAGGTCATCGGTTACGAATTTGTCAAGCTCGGCAAGATGCTTGAGGATATCCGTAACGGCGTAAGCCCCGACGAAGCATATGAGAAGAACAAGGGATCATACGGCCGTTTCGCCGACGGCGTTAAGTATATCGATCCCCGCAAGGAATAAGGAGGGACTTTAACATGAACGATGTAGTATTCGAGGGCAAAGAAAGACGTATGCCTCAGATCGAAAAATGCCTCGCAAAGTACGGCATTGAGAGCCTTGAAGCGGCGCGCGAGCTCTGCAAGGAAAACGGCATAGACGTTGAAGCCATTGTCAAGGGTGTTCAGCCCATCGCATTTGAAAACGCTGTCTGGGCGTACACGCTCGGCGTAGCCATAGCTCTCAAGCTCGGCAACAAAAACGCAGCCGACGCCTCCGCCTCGATAGGCATAGGACTTCAGACCTTCTGCATCCCCGGCTCGGTCGCCGAGCAGAGGAACGTCGGTCTCGGTCACGGCAATCTCGGCGCAATGCTGCTCAAGGAGGAGACCAAGTGCTTCGCCTTCCTCGCAGGCCATGAATCCTTCGCGGCTGCCGAAGGCGCTATCGGTATCGCCCGCACAGCCAACAAGGTTCGCAAGACTCCCCTCCAGGTAATCCTCAACGGCCTGGGCAAGGACGCCGCAATGATCATTTCAAGGATAAACGGCTTCACCTACGTAAAGACTGATTACGATTTCCACACGGGCGAGCTTAAAATAGTCGAGACTACCCCCTATTCCGACGGCGAGCGCGCCAAGGTACGCTGCTACGGCGCAAACGACGTCCTTGAGGGCGTTGCGATAATGAAGCATGAGAACGTCGACGTTTCCATCACCGGCAACTCGACCAACCCGACCCGCTTCCAGCACCTCGTTGCAGGCACATATAAGAAGTGGGCTCTTGAAAACGGCGTTTCCTACTTCTCCGTTGCCTCCGGCGGCGGCACGGGACGCACGCTCCATCCCGACAACGTAGCCGCAGGCCCGGCATCATACGGTCTGACCGATTCAATGGGCCGTATGCACGGCGACGCTCAGTTCGCAGGCTCATCCTCAGTTCCCGCCCACGTTGAAATGATGGGTCTCATTGGTATGGGCAACAACCCGATGGTTGGCGCAACAGTCGCCTGCGCCGTCGCGGTAGCCGAAGCACTCAAATAAGAGACTTAATAGAGATCAAACAAAATACGCAAAGGGCGCGCTGCAATTTCAATTTTGCAGCGCGCCCTTAATCATGCATATTCTGTTTTATTGGCTCTCGTTCGCTCAAGGGCGAAGCTAATCAGGCTAAACCTTGTCGCTCTGTGCGATCTCTGCAAGCTTAAGACCTGTTTCGGTGACGATATCAACATCATCGCCGTCAATTGCCCCGTCATGGTTGCAGTCCGAGGCCAGCCACAGCGCTTCACCGACCCGGTCCCGGGTGAGCATGCCGTTGGCGATCAGCGACAGGTATACAGCGTCCTGGCCGTCGTAACAGCCGTCGCCGTCAATATCGCCGAAGATGACCAGCGTATAGTTTTTAACACTTCCGTTACTGTCGGAAACACTTGCCAATGCTCCGGTGCCGAAGCCCCTGCCGGTCTGTATATAACGGATAGAAGCACCTGAGGCAGGCTTCACATAGTTTGGGAAGTCCGTTTCCCTCAAGCCCGGCCTAAGTCCGTAGATGAGCCTGTTTTCGTAGTTCACGGTGGCGCTGCCGCCGACAACGGGTCTTATCAGAATCCTATCAAGAGTGATATTTATCTTTTTCTGCACCGCGCCGCTTATATCCGAGTCCGTAACGATGATAGTACCTGTGTCAGACTCATAATCATTACGCTCCGCTTTGTAGGTATATTCTCCCTTGTTGAGGAGATAATAGTTATCGGAGTTTGCCGGCTCGACCATGTTGCCCGCCGAATCCCTGACCGTGAGTTGTGTATCGTCAGACGGGAGCGTGAACTGAGCTGTACACCTGTCATAGGCTCTTTTGGTAAGAAGGAACGGCTGGACGTAGCAGATACCGCCCCTGCCGGTGGCAAAAAATCTGACGTACGAATTGATCTCATCCTCATGCTTGTTGAGATCGAAGGTGCACTCCTGGTTATCCGAGTTGACGTCTATGGTCTCAATAACGTTGCCGTCGGCAATCATTTTTATCTTGGTGGCGCCATAGGGACAGATGGTGATCTGATTCTTTATCTCGTCGACGCTGATCCGGCTGACCATCGGGAAATCGCCCTCTGCCACAAACCCGTCGCCAAGCTCGTGCGCATTCTTGGAATACTTGGAGCAGGCAAAGAACTCACCGTTGGTCATGCAGGTGCGGATGTTTTCCGTAGTCTTCTGCGGCAAAACAAAGAACTGGGCGTTGTTGCCGCAATCATCGAGATAGTGGGCGTCATCCTCGCAGAAGCCCCATATCGGCCTGCCGAGGGGAGCCGTGATCTTCATGGTCTGGTCATAGAGGTATCTGTCGTTCCGGGTTCTGTTATCAGAGGTATTCACCCACTCCATACCGATACAGGCGGAGTACTTCAGAAACAGCTGTGAAAACCTGTTTACAAAATCCTCATCGTAGGTGTTTATGTCGTGCCTGCCCTCGGTCCATTCTCCGACGTGGTTGATATGGCAGATGCCTCCGGCTGCCTGGGATTTTTGTACGGCGGTCTCCGGCCATGTAGCAGTGAGCTCAAGATCGCCGTGGCCGCAGTCGGCAAAATAGCTGTTTACGTGGCATTTAGACGTTGAGGCTCCGTTGAGCTCTATTCCCAACGGGATCTCTATCATTCCGTCGCCGCCCCTGTCCGAACCGGTCGTTATCTGGGTATACCTTTCCTCGCTGAGTTCATCGACGTTGCCGAACTTAAAGGCCTGATAGCCGAAGATGGCAAGCCTCGCCTGATTCTTAGTCCACGAATAGTTTACTGTTCCGTGGTCGGTAAGTGCGAGACCCTGATAACCGAGCGAATAATACTGCTCGATCATATCTTTGAACGCAACCTTGGCGTCGCTCCTGTCGGTATGAACGTGGGTAGCGCATCTGTACGCCTTCCATGTATCCCAGTTGACACGCTTATATGGATTATTTATAGTGTAGCTGTATCTGCCTATGACGTCGTCACCGGCGGCCGATGTGGTCACAACCGAAAAAGCGAATGTAGATACAAGCAAGGAAAGGCATATGATAAGTGAAATAATCTTCCTGCTCATGGAAGCACCTCCATAGAATCATCTGAAAATATTCTATCATTTTATACAGTATTTGTCAACGGCGATATGCGCATTGGGAAATTGCTGATAAATCCACGCCGACTATCGATCAAATCGCAGCAAATAATTGACATGGCTGTCAATTAATGGTATTATTTTAAAAAAGGAGGTCATCTATATGAAAATCAAAAAATATCTTGCTGAATTCTTCGGAACCATGGTTCTCGTTCTCTTCGGCTGCGGAACAGCAGTTGTTACCGGCGGTCTCACCGGCGGCGAAGCGACAGGCACCCTCGGCGTTGCGGCAATCGCTCTCGCTTTCGGCCTTTCGATCATCGCAGCCGCCTACGCCATAGGCCACATTTCCGGCTGCCACGTCAACCCTGCGGTCTCCCTTGCCATGCTCATAAGCGGCAAAATGGGCTTTATCGATTTCATCGGTTACGTTGTTGCCCAGGTTGCAGGCGCCTTCGCCGGCAGCGGAATACTCTACTTTATCACCAAGGCTTCAGATCTTGACGGAGCCGGTGCGAACGGTTACGACACTCTCAGCTCAGTAAATCTCAGCGTGAGCGGAGCCATCGTGGTCGAGGTCGTACTCACCTTCGTATTCGTCATGACGATCCTCGGCGTTACCTCGAGCGAAAAGACCTCGAACATCGCAGGTATCGTTATCGGTGCGACGCTCACCTTTGTCCACCTTATCGGTATTCCTCTGACGGGAACGTCCGTAAATCCCGCCAGGAGCCTTGCCCCCGCTGTATTCGCAGGCGGAGTTGCTCTTTCCCAGGTATGGGTATTCATCCTTGCGCCGCTGGTTGGCGGAGCGCTGGCGGCGGTAGTGTTCAAGCTGGTGTTTAAGCCCTCCGAAGACGCCGACTAAAGTGAGTCTGCCGCATTCAGCGAAGAGCAAAAAGAAATGATTATAAATCAAGGTGCAGAGTTTACAGAATTCTGCACCTTGATTATTTGAAGGGCTTCGCCCTTACCCTGACTGTAATTTCTTTTTTCGTCGTTTTTTCTCCCTCGCCGTACCTTTGTACTGTCTTCGGTCGAAGAAAACGCCGTCTTCATCTGAATGCAACAGCCTCTTGATTGTTTGCCGCATTCAGCGAAGAGCAAAAAGAAATGATTATAAATCAAGGTGCAGAGTTTACAGAATTCTGCACCTTGATTATTTGAAGGGCTTCGCC
>JAFSXA010000173.1 GCA_017450135.1 Clostridia bacterium
ACGCTTACTCCGATCTCGAGAACGCACCGGCTGATGTATGGCTCAACCAGTTCCACATCTACCGTACTTCCGGCGGCATAAGCAACTGGGAGTGGTCAAAGAGAGGCGACACCGTCTACACGATCGACGATCCGGATTACGGCCAGACAGACCGCGGCTCATTCACCTACACGTTCATGAAGGGTTCAACGACCAACTTCTCGACCTGTACGCTGAATACGACCAACGTTTCCTCGATCATCAATTACCTGCAGAACACATCGAACTATAATGCGATGAAGAATGTTGCCTTTGTTGGTGCAAACAAGAGCGGAAGCTCCGCAACCAAGGGTCTCGGTTACTTCGGATGGCCCGATTCCAACGGCTGGAACGTCAACTACTATCCGAAGACAGGCGCATACACTTACGTCCATCTCTTAGACAGATGGGGCAACGTATTCGACGGAGTATTCGCAGTCGGCCAGCAGGATCCGGTCAGCGTAGTAACGTCAAGCCAGTCCGATGGTGTGACTCTCATCACTGAGGACGGCGGCAGCGGAATCGAAACGATGACGCTCGGCACGGACAGCTTCACGATCATCCCGGATGATGATTCGACCTTCATCGACGGAGTTTACAAGACTTCCGGCAACACTATCAAGCTCTATACCGGCGAAGCCAACAAGTCCTACAGCATTGCGATCTCGGATAAGGCGACCAACAAGACGTCGTCCACTATCAAGACAGACGCAGACGGCTATGCAGTACTGACAGTTGAGGATCTCATGCATCCGGAGAGCGACGGAGTATACACCTTCATGCTCAACGATAACGAGATCAATCTCTACGACGGTGTACAGAAATACATCAAGTCGGCTGAGTGCCAGGCTGTCAACGAGGGCGAAACCTCTGAGATAGTAGTCACTACCACTCAGGACGTCGGCAAGGTTCAGCTCATAGGACCCGACGGCGGCACCATGACGGTAACCGATTCGGTCACCAACGATAACGGAACCAGGACATGGAGCATTGAGCAGACCAGACACGCCGGTGAGTATGAGTATTCGATCAAGGCCAAGGTAGGTTCTACATGGATCGACGAGGGAACCAAGGTCACAGTCGTTGTTAACGTAGTCACCATGCCGATGGGCAAGGTTGTCGATGTTACCAATGACGGCAACACCTTCTTCGTCAAGGTTGACGAAAGAGCTACGAAGCTTCAGATCATCGGCGCCGACGGAGGCACCATGACGCTGACGAGATACAATGACAGAGTTAAGGCTATCACGTCCTACAGTGACGAAGGCATTGAAGTCTCGAGCGTTTCAAGAACCCTCGGCTACGAGGTCTGGGAGATCGAAATGATCCTTCCGGCAGCGA
The DNA here is from genome assembly GCA_017450135.1 of Clostridia bacterium. Classification (GTDB taxonomy): domain Bacteria; phylum Bacillota; class Clostridia; order Oscillospirales; family Acutalibacteraceae; genus CAG-488. The sequence continues at coordinate 1,360 of JAFSXA010000173.1, forward strand.
AGTACAATGCTATCGGTAAGTTCGGCTCAACCTGGAACTCCGCAGAACCCTATGAGTTTACGGTAACGGCTGAATAAATCCTTAACGGGAACACCGAATAATTGAGAGCCTCCCGATATGCTTCGGCATCATCGGGAGGCTTTTTCGCGGCAATTGTCGGCAGGGCGGTAATAACCGTTCGCGTCGTTATTTTGCATATATTCTTTCCTGCTTGCCAGCGCGGCTTGTGCAGGATAACAAATTTGAATATTTTTAAAGTTTTATGTTGCATATTTATTCATGTTATGATAGTATATATGCATAAAAACAAGCATAAATGCATAACGGAGGTATAATTATGAATAAAAAGGATATCAAAAAAGTAGTACTTGCATATTCCGGAGGTCTGGACACCTCTATAATAATCCCCTGGCTCAAGGAGAATTACAATAACTGCGAGATCATCGCAGTCTCCGGCAACGTCGGACAGGCGAGTGAGCTTGAGGGACTTGAGGAAAAGGCGATCAAGACCGGCGCCTCCAAGATCTATATTGAGGATCTCACGGAAGAAATGCTCAACGATTACGTCTTCCCCTGTGTTCAGGCCGGCGCAAAGTATGAGGATTATCTGCTGGGCACGGCCTTTGCCCGCCCCATAATCGGCATGCGGCTCGTTGAAATCGCCAAGGCTGAGGGAGCCGACGCTATCTGCCACGGCTGCACCGGCAAGGGCAACGATCAGGTTCGCTTTGAGCTTGCCATCAAGGCCTTTGCACCCGATATGCCCATCATCGCTCCGTGGAGGGAGTGGGATATCAAGTCGCGCGATGAGGAGATCGATTACGCCGAGGCGCACAATATCCCGTTGAAGATAAGCAGGGAAACCAACTATTCCAAGGATAAGAACATCTGGCATCTGTCCCATGAGGGCCTCGATCTTGAGGATCCCGCGAACGAGCCTCAGTACAATAAGGAGGGCTTCCTTGAGATGGGCGTTTCCCCCGAGCAGGCTCCCGATGTACCGACATACATCACCCTCCATTTTGAAAAGGGCGTTCCCACCGCGATCGACGGCGTTGAGTTGGGCGCGGTTGAGCTTGTTGAAAAGCTCAATGAGCTCGGCGGCGCAAACGGCATCGGTCTGCTCGATATAGTTGAAAACAGGCTTGTCGGCATGAAGAGCCGCGGCGTCTATGAGACCCCCGGCGGAGCCATCCTCTACAAGGCGCACGAGATCCTTGAGACAATAACTCTCGATAAAGAGACGATGCACTATAAGGCACTTGTCGCCCAGAAGCTCGGTGAGCTTGTGTATAACGCTCAGTGGTACACGCCGCTGACTCAGGCCATCTTCGCCTTTGTCAAGTCGACCCAGCAGAACGTCACCGGCGACGTAAAGCTCAAGCTCTACAAGGGCAATATTATCAACGCAGGCGTGACCTCGCCGTTCTCGCTCTACGATCCGGATATCGCGACCTTTGACGAGGATGAGGTTTACGACCAGAAGGATTCGGCAGGCTTCATCAATCTCTACGGTCTGCCGATCAAGGTTCAGGCCAAGCTCAAAGAGAAGCTCGGCAAATAAAAGCTACGGAGTAATTGATTATGGAAAAAATGTGGGCGGGAAGGTTTTCCAAGGAGCTTAACAAGGAGGCGGATGATTTCAATTCGTCCCTGCGCTTCGATTGCAGAATGTATAAACAGGATATCACCGGCTCCCTTTCCCATGCGGCAATGCTCGCCAAGCAGGGCATTATTTCGGCTGCGGACTGTGAGAAAATATCGGACGGGCTTTGCTCCATACTTGAGGATATCGAGGCAGGCAGGCTGAGCTTTGACGCGGACGCCGAGGATATCCATATGTTCATCGAATCAGAGCTTACAAAGCGTATAGGCGACGTGGGCAAACGGCTCCACACCGCAAGGAGCAGGAACGATCAGGTGGCAGTGGACATCAGGCTCTACCTGAGGGATGAGACAGAGGAGATAATTACCCTTATCAAATCATTGCTTGAGGCGATACTCGAGCAGGCTCAGGCGCATAAAACCGACATAATGCCGGGCTACACCCATCTTCAGCGTGCTCAGCCGATAACCTTCGCCCATCATCTGCTCGCCTATGCCATGATGTTTATCCGCGATATCGGCAGACTGAAGGACGCTGTCGGGAGGATGAATTACAGCCCGCTCGGCTCCTGCGCGCTTTCCGGCACTACCTACGATACGGATCGGTATTATACTGCCGAGAAGCTCGGCTTTGACGGCATAACTCTGAACAGCATAGACGGTGTTTCGGACAGAGACTTTTGCGTTGAGCTTATGAGCGCGTTCGCGCTTATCATGACGCACCTATCACGGTTTTCCGAGGAGATAATCCTCTGGTCAAGCTGGGAGTTCAAGTTTATCGAGCTCGACGACAGCTTTACCACCGGCTCCAGCATAATGCCTCAGAAGAAGAATCCCGATATGGCGGAGCTTGTCCGCGGTAAAACCGGACGTGTCTACGGCGATCTTTTTACCATGCTGACTGTGCTCAAGGGCACGCCGCTTGCGTATAACAAGGATATGCAGGAGGACAAGGAGTGTATCTTTGACAGTATAGACACGCTCAAGCAGTGCCTTAAGGTGTTTGCACCGATGATAAGCACCATGCGCGTCCTGACGAACAATATGCATACGGCGGCGCAGAAGGGCTTTATCAACGCCACCGACCTTGCCGATTATCTGACGAAAAAGGGTATGCCGTTCAGAACGGCGTACAAAACCGTCGGTCAAATCGTTGCTTTTTGCATTGAAAATAATTTAGTGCTTGAAACAATGCCGATCAAGGATTATAATAAGTACAGTGAGCTCTTTCAAGAGGATCTGTACGATGAGATATCCCTTGAGACCTGCGTAGCAAAGAGGATCTCCGCAGGCTCGACCGGTATCGAATCTGTAGAGAAGCAGATCGCATATGTCGGCACCTTTATACAGAAATTATAGAAATTAAAGGGGCTGACGCATTCAGATGAAGACGGCGTTTTCTTCGACCGAAGGCAGTACAAGGGTACGGCGAGGGAGAAAAAACGCCGAAAAAAGAAAGCATATTCATATTTGTGACAATGCTTCTAATAACAATTGGTGCAGAAAAAATCTTAACTTCTGCACCTAAGTTTTATATAAGATTTTCTTTTTGTTCTTCGCTGAATGCGACAGCCCCCGTTTTTTAAAACGGACGGTGATCATATGATTAATTTAAAAGGCAGAGATTTTTTGAAGCTTCTTGA
>JAFSXA010000018.1 GCA_017450135.1 Clostridia bacterium
AGCACCTCGGCTGGAAGGTCATGACCCCCGTTTTCGACGGCGCTCATGAGGAGGATATCAGAGCCGCACTCAGCGAGGCGGGCATCAGCGAGGACGGCAAGGCGTGGCTCACGGACGGCAGAACAGGCCGCAGGTTTGACAACAGAGTCACCGTAGGCGTCATGTACTACCTCAAGCTGCTCCACCTGGTTGATGATAAGATCCACGCCCGTTCAACAGGCCCCTATTCGCTTGTCACCCAGCAGCCGCTCGGCGGTAAAGCCCAGTTCGGCGGCCAGCGCTTCGGCGAGATGGAGGTCTGGGCGCTCGAGGCTTACGGCGCGGCCTACACCCTTCAGGAGATACTCACCGTCAAGTCGGACGACGTCGTCGGCCGCGTAAAGACGTATGAGGCCATAGTCAAGGGCAACAACGTGCCCGAGCCCGGCATACCGGAATCCTTCAAGGTGCTTGTCAAAGAGCTTCAGTCGCTTGCACTGGATGTCAGAGTTTACGACAGGGACAGCAACGAAATAGATCTCAAGCAGAACTTTGACGACGATATGGGCTTCACCCAGTCGGATGACAAGGCGTTCACCCACGTCAACGACGCGGAGAGAACTGAGGGCTATCAGCTTGAGGATGAAAACGGCGAACCCATCGAGGACGATGAGGACGACGAGGATGATATCTTTGACGATGATTATTCCGATATAGACTTTGAAGCCGATACGGATGACTACGACGATTACGACTGATAAAATACCGTTGTAATTCTAAGACTTATGAAAAGGGGCTGTCAGTTTGGAAAACAATACCTTTGAATCAATAAAAATCGGTCTTGCTTCGCCCGACCAGATCAGAGAGTGGTCTTACGGTGAGGTCACCAAGCCCGAAACCATAAATTACCGTACCCTCAAGCCCGAAAAGGACGGTCTTTTCTGCGAAAGGATCTTCGGACCGACCAAGGACTGGGAGTGCCATTGCGGAAAGTATAAGAGAGTACGCCACAAGGGCATCATCTGCGACCGCTGCGGAGTTGAGGTTACAAAGTCCAAGGTCCGCCGCGAGAGGATGGGACACATCGAGCTTGCCGCTCCCGTATCCCATATCTGGTATTTCAAGGGGATCCCCTCGAGGATAGGCCTGGTGCTTGACATCACGCCCAGAAACCTTGAAAAGGTACTCTACTTTGCGGATTACATCGTCACGGATCCCGGCGACACGCCGCTTGAGAAGAAGCAGATCCTTGACGAGAAAATGTATCAGGAATACCGCGAGAGATACGAGGACGATTTCAAGGCCGGCATGGGCGCCGAGGCTGTCAAGGATCTTCTTGCCGACGTCGATCTCGACGCTCTCTCGGAGGAGCTCAGGGAAGAGCTACACAGCTCCTCCGGGCAGAAGAGGGCAAAGGCTCTCAAGCGTCTTGAGGTCATCGAGGCCTTCAGGGCCTCCGGCAACAGACCGGAATGGATGATACTGGACGTTGTTCCGGTAATTCCTCCGGAGATCCGTCCCATGGTTCAGCTTGACGGCGGACGTTTTGCAACCTCCGATCTCAACGATCTTTACAGACGTGTTATAAACAGAAACAACAGACTTAAAAAGCTCCTCGAGCTCGGCGCCCCCGATATCATTGTCAGGAACGAGAAGAGGATGCTCCAGGAGGCGGTCGACGCCCTGATCGACAACGGCCGCCGCGGCCGTCCGGTAACCGGCCCCAACAACCGTGCTCTCAAATCTCTCTCCGATATGCTCAAGGGCAAGCAGGGACGTTTCCGCCAGAACCTCCTCGGTAAGCGCGTCGACTATTCCGGCCGTTCGGTTATCGTCGTAGGTCCCGAGCTTAAGCTCTATCAGTGCGGTCTGCCCAAGGAGATGGCTCTCGAGCTGTTCAAGCCGTTCGTAATGAAGCGCCTTGTTGAGACGGAAAAGGCGGGCAACGTCAAATCGGCAAGAAAAATGGTTGAAAAGTCGCATCCCGACGTATGGGACGCGCTCGAAATAGTTATCAAGGACCATCCGGTCATGCTCAACCGTGCGCCCACGCTCCACAGACTGGGCATACAGGCCTTTGAGCCGGTGCTTGTAGAGGGCAGGGCGATCAAGCTGCATCCGCTCGTATGTACGGCTTTCAACGCCGACTTCGACGGCGACCAGATGGCTGTACACGTTCCTCTTTCTGCAGAGGCGCAGTCGGAAGCGAGATTCCTTATGCTCGCCGCCAACAACCTCCTCAAGCCCTCTGACGGACGTCCCGTTACCGTACCCACTCAGGATATGATACTCGGTTCATATTATCTCACGCTTGAGAAGCCCGGCGAGATCGGCGAGGGCAAGGCCTTCCGCAGTGTCGACGAGGCGACAATGGCCTACGATGAGGGTGACATAACCCTCCACTCTGCCATTAAGATCCGAATGAAGAAAACGATAAACGGCGTAGATTATTACCACACTGTTCCGACCACGCTGGGAAAGGTTATCTTCAACGACCCGATTCCGCAGGATCTCGGCTTTGTTGAGAGGGATCCCGAGAATATCGACAGTATGTTCAGGCTCGAGATTGATTTCCTTGTCAAGAAGGGCAACCTCGGCAAGATAATCGACAGATGCATCAGGATCCACGGCACCTCGGTCGCTGCCAAGATGCTTGACAGGATCAAGGAACAGGGCTACAGACACTCCACAAGGAGCGGTATCACCGTCGCCGTATCCGACGCCGCCATTCCGCCCAAAAAGGCTGATCTCATCGCCGAGGCGGAGGCAAAGGTCGACAAGATAAACCGTAACTATGAACGCGGTCTTATCACGAATGAAAAGCGCTCCAACGACGTCATAGAGGTCTGGGAGAAATGCACCTCGGACGTTGCAAGAGAGCTCAAAGAGAACTTTGACAGATACAATCCCATCAATATGATGCTTGATTCCGGAGCCCGCGGTAATGATTCCCAGCTCCGTCAGCTTGCCGGTATGCGCGGACTTATCGCGAACACGGCTGGTAAAACCATCGAGGTTCCCATCAAGGCCAATTACCGTGAGGGACTCAATATACTCGAATACTTCATTTCTTCACGCGGCGCCAGAAAGGGACTTGCCGATACGGCTCTGAGAACGGCTGACTCGGGTTATCTGACCCGCCGTCTTGTCGACGTTTCGCAGGACGTTATCATCCACGGCGAGGATTGCGGCTGCACCGAGGGTATCGAGGTATACGATATCTATCATGACGGACGTAAGATAGTCGATCTTGCGGAGCGTCTTACCGGCCGCTTCCTGCTCAACGATTATATCGACGAGCAGACCGGTGAGGTCATAATGGCAAAGGACAGCATGATGACCGACGCCGACGCCAAGCGGGTTGCGGATCACGCCAAGGCGAAGCATCAGGCGGATATCGAAGCGGGCACGGCTGAAGAGAATACTCCTGCCGCCGTAACCATCCGTTCGCTCCTGACCTGTAAGGCGGAGCACGGCGTCTGCATCAAGTGCTATGGCTCCAACCTTGCTACCGGTGATCCGGTGACAGTGGGCGAGGCGGTAGGTATCATTGCCGCTCAGTCCATAGGCGAGCCCGGTACGCAGCTTACCATGAGAACGTTCCACACCGGCGGCGCCAAGGATTCCGGCGATATCACGCAGGGTCTTCCGCGTATCGAGGAGCTGTTTGAGGCGAGAAAGCCCAAGTCGCTCGCTATCCTTTCGGAGATACCCGGAACGGTCTCCTTTGCAGAGATCAAAAAGACGCGCCATGTGGTCGTCACCGATCCCGAAACAAACGATTCCAAATCGTACCTCATTCCTTACGGCCTGCGCGAGGTCGTCAAGGAGGGCGACGTTGTCGAGAAGGGCCAGGCTCTCACCGACGGCGCCCCGAATCCGCATGATATCCTCGAGATCCGCGGAGTTTCCGCAGTTCACGATTATCTTATCCGCGAGGTTCAGAAGACGTACCGTACACAGGGTGTTGACATCAACGATAAGCACATTGAGGTTATCGTTCGTCAGATGATGCGCAAGGTCAAGATCACCGACGCGGGCGAGACTCTCTTCCTCCCCGGCGCGGTAGTCGAAAAGCACGAGTTCTTCGCAGAGAACGAGAGAGTCGCGGCTCTTGCGGCGTCCGAGGGCAGAGAGCCCGAGCTTGCGGTTGCGATACCCACTCTCATGGGTATCACCAAGGCTTCACTCGCCACGGAGTCCTTCCTTTCGGCGGCGTCCTTCCAGGAGACCACGAGAGTCCTCACGGACGCGGCGATCAAGGGCAAGACGGATCCGCTCATGGGTCTCAAGGAGAACGTCATCATCGGCAAGCTCCTGCCCTCCGGTACAGGTATGAAGTGCTATTCAAATGTCCGCCTCAAGCCCACCACCCAGACCGAAACGACGGTTCTCGGCGATCTGCTTGCCGACGTTGAGTAAGCTTTGAATTGACATAACAGAATTTACAGGCAGCCTTTGTCCCACGGGACGGGGGCTGCTTTTTTTCGTCCGTTTATAACGTCAATTGTACGATTTCGACAAATACAGAGGACATATTTTAAGCACTTTTGTAGTGCTTTTTTTTATTGAAACAATTGACTTTGTTTTCAAATGTAGTATAATATAACCAAGGTAGGAGAAAATGGCAGGGTTTCCCGCATTTTCCCGCGAAATTTCAGAATCAAAGGGAGTGATACATCGTGCTCTTTGCCGGCAATTATGATCGCACGCTCGACAATAAGAACAGGATAGTTATGCCTCCCAAGCTCAAAACCTGCCTTGAAGGGGAGTCCATATTCCTCTGCCACCAGCCGAACGAATCCTTCCTCAGAGCGTATAAGAATTCGGAGTGGGAGAGGCTGGCGGAAAAATACCTGCTTGTCGACAATGACGACGTGGACCGCAGCCGGATACAGAGAATGATCTTCCTCAACGGAGAGAACTGTACTTTTGACGGCTCGGGCAGATTTACCGTAAACCCGAAATTCTGCAAAATGGTCGGCATAGAAAAGGACGTCGTTATGCTGGGCGTCGGCAAAAGGATAGAGATATGGGGCAAGGAAGTCTTCGAGAAGAATCTTGGCGACATACTTTATGAGGAGCCCGGTGCCGGCTCGGTATTCCCGTACTGATGGATGGCTTTAACCACATTCCCGTCCTGCTCAACGAGACGATCGACGCTCTGGACGTCAAGAGGGACGGAACATATGTTGACTGCACGGCCGGCGGAGGCTCGCATTCCGCGGCTCTTCTGGACAGGCTTTCCGAAAAGGGCAGGATTGTATGCATAGACCGTGACCCTGAGGCGATCGACTGCCTGAAGCGCAGGTTTACCGACGACCCCCGCGTCACAACGGTCAAGGGAAACTATGTTGATATCATTAATTTGCTTTCCGACCTCGGACTTGTCGGTGTCGACGGCGTGATGGCGGATCTGGGCGTTAGTTCCCATCAGCTCGACACCGACGAACGAGGCTTTTCCTTCCACAAAGACGCTCCGCTCGACATGAGGATGTCGCTTGAAGGCGTGAGCGCCGCAGATATTGTAAATAACGCCTCCAAGGAAGAATTAAAGCGTATCATCTTCACCTACGGCGAGGAAAAATACGCCCCCTCGATCGCCGAGAACATAGTAAAGGCGAGGGAGAAGGCGCCGATACGCACCACCTTTGAGCTGGTGGATATCATCAAGTCCTCCATGCCGATGAAGGCAAAGCGCGACGCGCACCCGGCACGCAGAACCTTTCAGGCACTCAGGATCGAGGTGAATCACGAAATAGAGGATCTTGAGGCTGCGGTGAATGATATGTTCACTGTTCTGAAGCCCGGCGGCAGACTTGCGATAATCACCTTTCATTCGCTCGAAGACAGAATAGTAAAGAAGAGCTTCAACAGCTTCTGCACCGGCTGTACCTGCCCTCCGGAGTTTCCGGTCTGCGTATGCGGAAAAAAACCGAGGGGAAGGCTCCCGTTCAAATCACGGGCGCCCTCAGCCGAAGAGACGCAAAACAATTACAGAGCGCACAGCGCGAGGCTCAGAGCCATAGAAAAAATCACGTAAAAAGAGAAGGGAGAAGAAAAAATGGCCGATTATTATGACGGTCTTGCTTTTGACCTTGATATATTTGACGACGCAAAGAACGGCTACGTCCCGGAACTTAAAAAGGAAAAGAAGCTGAAGCTCCCGAGGCTCCTGGAGCCAAAAAGGGAGACGGAGGCTCAGATAGAAGCGCGCGTAAGAGCGGGCAGATTTGCCGCGCTGAAGGCGCTGGCATTTTGCCTGTCTGCTCTTTTGCTTCTCGGTTCGATCATTTACGGTCAGGTTGCACTGACGAATCTGCAGGCGGAGCTTCGTGAGCAGAAGCGCGAGCTTCAGATAGCTAAAAGCGAATGCGTAAGGCTCAACACGGAGGTCAACTCCATGCTCTCAATGAGCAAGGTCGAGGAATATGCCCGCGACAGGCTCGGAATGGTCAAGCAGGAGAACTGCCAGATCTATTATTACGATATCTCCGAAGGCGGCGGAGCAGAGCTCACCGCATCCGGCAGTGTAAACAGATGAATAGTACAAGTTCAACAATGCATATTTATATAGGGCGGATTTAATATCCGCCCTTAATACCCTTATTTTACGTTATATTTTGATATATCGAACGGAGAGGAGTACGGCCGTGAAAGAGAGATTGCTGAAGCTATTGAGACCCAAAAAGATATTAAAGAAGAATTTACATAAAAGAGCGGTCTGGGTGCTGGCGGTTTTGATGATCCTCGGCTTCGGTTCGTCGATATTCGGCCTTGCGTATACCCAGCTTGTAAAGGGAGAATTCTTTAAGACCAAGGCGCAGACACAGCAGCTCAGCGATACGAGCGTAACGGCGCAGAGGGGAGTTATCTACGACGCCAATATGACCGTCCTTGCGCAGAGCGCCGCAGTGTGGAAGGTCACAATGAATCCGATGGAACTGTCAAAATTCCCCGGGGAAAACAAGGAGCTGCTCTTTGAAAAGCTCATTGATATCCTCGGAGTTTCACGGGAGCTGCTCGAAGAAAAGGCCTCACACACCAAGCTCAACAATGTTGTCATAAAGGGCAAGGTGGAAAAGAGCGACAGGGATGCGCTCGATGAATTCCTGTCTACATATTATGTTGACAGTAAAAAGGTCAAGCATTATTACAAGTCGGCTGTCACTCTCGAGGACGACGTCAAAAGGTACTATCCCTATTCAAACCTCGCCTCGCAGATAATAGGCTTTACCGGTAACGATAACGACGGCCTCTCCGGACTGGAGTACTACTACAACAATGAGCTCACCGGAATCGACGGCAGAATAGTCTCAAACAAGGGTGTTGCCAACTATGACGGATCCGAGGACTATGAGTCGGTGCATGACGCCGTGCAGGGCACGAGCCTTGTGCTGACGATGGACGAGACGATCCAGCGCTTTCTTGAGAGCGCGCTTCAGGATTGCTACGAGACCAGCAAGTGCGACAGCTGCTGCGGCATAGTTATGGACGTGAAAACGGGAGCTATTCTCGCTATGTCGTCAAAGCAGGATTACGATCTCAACGATCCGTTCACTATCTACGATGAGAAGACCCGCAGGGAGATAGAGGGAATTGAGGATGAGGATGAGCGCTCTCAGGCTCTTGCCAACGGCCGCCAATTCCAGTGGAACAACAGAGCAGTGACGGATATGTACGAGCCGGGCTCGGTGTTCAAGGTCATAACTATGGCGGCGGGACTCGAGGAGAACGTCGTGAAATACGACGAGACCTTTAACTGCTCCGGCAGCATAAGGATCCTCGACAGGCTCTATTACTGCCACAATCATTCGGGCCACGGAACCCAGAGTCTTACTCAGGGACTCATGAATTCCTGCAACCCGTTTTTCATAACCATTGGACAGAGGCTCGGCGCAGATATCTTTTATAAATATTTTGAGGCGTTCGGCTTTACAGAGAAGACGGGTATAGATCTCCCGGGCGAAAGCCTGCCTAAGAAGGATATAAACTATTTCTCAAAGGAAAGGATGACCAAGGTCAATCTCGCCAGCTCGTCCTTCGGCCAGTCCTTCAAGGTGACTCCGCTGCAGATGCTGACGGCGATAAATGCCGTCGCCAACGGCGGCAAGCTGATGAAGCCGTACATAGTCGGAAAGACCCTCGATATTGAGGGGAACGTGCTCTCCGAGACAAAGCCGACGGTCAAGCGTCAGGTCATATCGGAATCCACGTCGGAAAAGATCCTCGCCTCCATGGAACAGGTTTCCACGGCGGGAACGGCAAAGAACTCCTATATTGCCGGCTACCATATGGCAGGCAAGACCGGAACCTCGGACGATCTGAACGAGCCCGGCAAGTACATAGCCTCCTTTGCCGGCGCGGCGCCCTCATACGATCCGAGGGTATCCGTTATCATAGTTGTAAACCATCCCCAGGGAGCGACGGGAGGCGGTGCGGTTGCCGCGCCCGTGGCGGCTGAGGTCATGGAGAATACGCTGACGTATCTTAATGTAGAACGCAGATACAATGATTCAGAAAAAGAACTGCTTGACAAGGAGGTCCCGAGCCTTATCGGCATGACGGTCGACGAGGCGGACGAGGCTCTTGACGGGGCGGATCTCGGCAAGAAGGTTATCGGTGACGGTGAAAAGGTCATATCTCAGATACCGTCTGCCGGACAGTATATACCTCAGGGCGGCGTGGTAGTCCTCTACACCGAATCAGACGGCGAGAGGAAGAAGACGGAGGTACCCGATTTTACGGGAATGTCCGTCTCCGATGCCAACTATGAGGCTGTCAACGCGGGTATCAATATCAAGGTCTCCGGCAACGCTCTGGAGAGATCGGGGCTTGTTGCCTATCGTCAGAGCGTTGCTCCCGGGACAGAGATCGAGGTCGGCTCGACTGTTACGGTATATTTCCGGACCAACACCGGAGTCTCCGATCACTGATAATCTGAAATATTGAATTGAATATTCCGGAGGCGTTTTGATGAAGCTGTCGGCTCTTCTTCCGGAAGTTGAAGCTGTCGGAGGTTTTGAAGCGGACGTTGAAATAACATCTGTCACGGACGATACCTGCCGGGTCACTCCCGGATGCGCTTTCGTCTGCATCAAGGGCAGAAGCTCTGATTGGCGCGGGAACGCACGAAGGGCTGTGTCCGGGGGCGCATCGGTACTGATAGCCGAGGAGGACTGCGGCCTTGCAAAAACGATAGTCGTCAGGGACGCACGAAGAGCGTATGCGCTGATGTGCGCGGCGCTCTGCGGGAACTGTCACAGAGGGCTGAGGATGATCGGTATAACCGGCACCAACGGGAAGACTACCACGGCCTGTCTGCTGAGGGCGGCGCTCGAAGCGTCCGGAGTACCAACGGGTCTTATCGGCACTGTCGGCGTAGACGCCGGAGGGAGGTTTTATCCCGCTGAGCTTACAACGCCCGATCCCTCCGATCTGCACAGATATCTTAGGTCGATGGCTGACTCCGGCTGTGAGGCCTGCGTTATGGAGGTTTCCTCCCAGGCTCTCGACGGAAAAAGGGTCTGCGGAATCGATTTTGAATGCGGAATATTCACAAATATCTCACCCGAGCACCTCGATTATCACGGGACGATGGAGAATTACGCTCTTGCAAAGTCCGCTCTGATGCGCTCGAGCGCGGCGGCTGTCATCAATGCCGATGACGAATATGCAGAGCTTATGCGCTCGGCGGCAAAGAACAGATCGTATTTTTACTCCGTCGGCGGAGAATCATATTATAAGGCGATGAACGTGAAGCTCGGTGAAAACGGCGCGGAGTTTGACTTTTGCGCAGGGGATGAGGTTTACCGTGCCGGCTGCATGACGCCGGGGATGTTCTCCGTGCGCAACGCGCTGGCGGCTCTTTCCGCCGCCCACACTCTCGGCGCGGATATGCCGAAGGCTGTCTGCGCAGTCGCCGCCTTTTCCGGCATACCGGGTCGCATGGAGAGAGTCAGGAATGACTTCGGGCTGAATATTATAATTGATTTTGCCCATACCCCGGCCTCGCTTGAAAACGCTCTTATGACCCTCAGACAGACCTGCAGAGGAAGGCTGATAACGGTTTTCGGCTGCGGAGGGGACAGGGACAGAAAAAAGCGGCCTTTGATGTGCGAGGCGGCGCTGAGATACTCCGACAAGGTCTTTGTGACCTCGGACAATCCGAGAACGGAGGATCCGGAGGCGATAATCGCCGATATAACCCGGGGCGTCTCGGACGACAGGGTTTTCAGGATAACCGACAGGACCGCCGCGATAAGATCGGCGCTCTACTCCGCAAGACAGGGCGATACGGTGCTGATAGCCGGCAAGGGCCACGAGAAATATCAGATAATCGGCGTTCAGAAAATACACTACGACGAAAGAGAAATAATACGAAAACTACTGGAAGACAAGGCGAGGTTTTAAAATGAAAAGAATGACTTTGAAAGAGATCGCGGCTCTGGCGGGCGGAACGGCTTCGGGCGACGCCGAGGTGTCGGGGATCACGATAGACAGCAGGAAGGCGGCTCCCGGCTTCCTGTATATAGCCATAAAGGGGGAGAATCACGACGGCCACGTTTTTATCCCCGGAGCTGTTGAAAACGGCGCAGTCGCCGTTATGGCCGAGCGTGAGCCGGAGCAGGACGTCCCGTACATTCTTGTTGCGGACACAAGGCAGGCTCTCTTAGACCTTGCGCACAATTACCGACGCGGCTTCGATATACCGATAGTGGGGCTGACCGGCAGCGTGGGCAAGACGACCACCAAGGAGATGGTTTTCGCCGTTCTCTCCGAAAAATTTGATACTCTCAAGACTGAGGGCAACCTCAATAACGAGATAGGTTTGCCGCTGACGCTTCTGCGCCTCGAGGAGAGCACACAGGCGGCGGTGATAGAGATGGGTATGAGCAATCTCGGCGAGATATCGGTTCTTTCCCTCACGACGGAGCCGACCCTCGCCATAATCAGCAACATAGGCGTCTCCCACATGGAATCCCTCGGCTCGCGCGAGAACATCCTCAAGGCAAAGCTGGAGATCCTCGACGGTCTTCGCGAGGGCTGTCCGATCCTGCTGAACGGGGACGATCCATACCTCGCCGGAGCCGTGATAGAGGGCAGACCCGTCTATTATTTCGGCATCAACGACCGTTCCTGCGATTTCAGGGCGGAGGATATAACTCAGGACGGCTTCAAAACTGAATTCACAGCCGTTTTCGATTCAGATAAAAAGCAGAGGATAGATATTCCCGTTATAGGCATCCATAACGTATATAACGCTCTTGCTGCCTTCGGCGCAGGGCTGCTCACAGGCGTTTCGCCCGAGAGCGCCGCTCGGGGACTCTCAAAGTACGTCCCGTCCGGGATGAGGCAGAGGGTCAGGGAAGTCAATGACGTCTGCTTCATAGAGGATTGCTATAACGCGAGCCCCGACTCTCAGCGTGCCGCGCTCAAAACGCTTGCGAGCGTGAACGCACAGCGCCGTATCGCGGTGCTCGGCGATATGCTTGAGCTCGGCAGTATCAGCAGGGACGCCCACAGGGGAGCGGGCCTGCTGGCCGCCAGGAACAACGTCGATATCCTTTTTACCTACGGCGAGATGTCTAAGGAAACCGCGGATAACGCGATAAAATGCGGCGTTCCCGTCGTCAGGTCTTTCACCGATAAAAGGACTCTGGCGGACGCCCTTTTCTCTGAAATAAGACACGGCGACGCCGTGCTGTTCAAGGCGAGCAGAGGTATGGCTCTTGAGGATGTAATAAAGGATCTTTATTCAAGAATGGAAGCGTGAATAATATATTATTTTGAAAAACGGAGGGCAGAAATATGTCGTCAGCCGAACTGAACGATAGAGCGCGCAGAGAGTTGGACGGAGTCGATGAAACGCGCAAAAAAAAGAGAAGAAAACTGAAAATTTTCGGTCAAGAGGTTTTCAATGACGGGAGATTTGATATAATATACATGGTGCTCGTCCTCGTGATCCTCACGATAGGACTTGTAATGCTGTTTTCGGCGAGCTATATCACCGCAAAATACAGCTCAAAGAGCGACTATGACGCGTACTTTTATATCAAGAAGCAGTTGATATTTACCGTTATCGGACTGCTTTTGATGTTTTTCATCGCAAGACTGAACACCGGCTTTATCAAGCTGCTGACCATACCGGTGGCAGTCATCTCTTTTATCCTGCTGGTGGTGGTGCTCATACACCCCTATGAGGTGGCGGGCAAGGAGGGCATCAGGCGCTGGCTTCAGTTACCGTTGATCGGTACCTTCCAGCCCTCGGATGTCGCCAAGCTCGGTCTTATAATGTTTTATGCCTGGATGCTTGAAAAATACAGGAAAAAGCTCGAAAAAAAATGGTGGCTGCAATTCCTGTGCTTTGCGATACTCGCGGTGGTGTGCGTGCTTGTACTGCTTGAAAAGCACCTTTCCGGTACGATACTGATGTTTATTATCGGTATGTGTATGCTCTACCTCGGAGGTATAGACAACCGTCTGTTTTTCGCGTTGCTCGGAGTCCTGGTGGTCGGCGGAACAGCGGTCATACTGCTCAGGCACAGAATACTCCCCGAATTCCAGGCGCAGAGAATAGATTCCTTCTTCAATAAGGATTATAACGACACAAACACCAGATGGCAGACCAATCAGTCTCTGTTTGCCCTTGGCTCGGGAGGCTTCTTCGGTCTGGGCCTCGGCAATTCTAGGCAGAAGCATATGTTCCTGCCCGAGCCGCAGAACGACTTTATATTTGCAATAGTCGGCGAGGAGCTCGGCTTCCTGCGTTCCGTGGTAATACTTCTGATATTTGCGATCATCGTATGGCGCGGCTTTGTTATCGCGACGCGTTCGAGAAGCATATATGACAAGCTGCTTGCCTTCGGTATCTCCGTCCAGGTGGGGATACAGACGATACTAAACATTCTCGTCGTGACCGATCTGATACCTAATACGGGAATATCTCTCCCGTTTTTCAGCTACGGCGGAACCGCACTGATAATCCAGCTCGTTGAGATGGGTATGGTGCTCTCCGTTTCGGGACATAAAACGGAAAAAAGAGTAAGGTGATTCTATGCTCAATAACAAGAGGATAATGATAGCCACCGGCGGCACAGGCGGCCATATCAACCCGGCGCTCGCCGTCGCAGGCTGTATCAAAGAAAAGTATCCGCTCGCGGAGCTGCTTTTCGTAGGAACAGCTGTCAAAATGGAGGCGCGCCTTGTGCCAGCCGCCGGCTACGACTTCCGGACGATAGATATCCAGGGCTTCAAGCGCGGCTTTTCTCCGTCGGAAATAACCGAAAATATCCGCACGCTCGTCAAGCTTGTCAATTCAAGGCGCAGGGCGGCTCAGATAATCAGAGAGTTCAGGCCGGACGCGGTCATAGGCTTCGGCGGCTACGTCAGCGGCCCGGTGCTCTCGGCGGCAGTGTCCATGGGCATACCGACCGCCGTGCACGAGCAGAACGCCTTCCCGGGCGTGACGAATAAGACGCTTGCCCGCAAGGTGGACAAGGTCATGCTGACCGTCCCCGATGCGGAAAAATATATCCGATCCCGCAAACCCTGCACAGTCACGGGACTGCCCGTCAGGGGAGAGATCATCCGGGCGGACAGGGAATTCTCCCGCGCAAAGCTGAAGCTTGACGACAGACCCCTTATCCTCTCCATGGGAGGGAGCCTCGGCGCGAGGGTCATCAACGAGGCGGTCACTCAGCTCATCTGCGAAAGGTATCAGCGGAAGGACTGCTATTTTCTCCACGCGACCGGCAAGACCGGCGCAGGCATGATTGAGCTCATACAGAAGGAGAAGAAGATCGACCTTGAGGAAAACAAACATATCATGCTTCGTGAATACATTGATGACATGGACGTCTGTATGTCGGCGGCGGATCTTGTTATCTGCCGAGCCGGAGCGAGCACGCTCAGCGAGCTTGAGGCTCTCGGCAAGCCTTCGATCCTGATCCCGTACCCGTACGCGGCGGAGAACCATCAGTATTATAACGCGATGGCGCTTGTGAACAATTCTGCGGCGATAATGTTTGAGGAGAAGGACTTCACCGGGGATAAGCTGATCGAAACCGTGGACGGACTGCTTGAGGATCGGGCAAGGCTCGCCTCGATAGGCGAAAATGCGCGCGGCCTCGCAGTTCTCAACGCCTCCGAGCGCATTGTTGACTGTATCTGCGAGATAGTAAAATGAGGCGTTCCTGAGCAGCATCGCTATTTCCTTAACACTTTTTTATAACCGTCATAGTATAGTTACAGATGACTTGTTATGAAGGGGTGTTCCGTGTGAGCTGTTTTTTGATCGAGGGCAGGCGCCGACTTGAGGGGAGCCTCAGAGTGCAGGGAGCCAAAAACAGCGCGCTCCCGATACTTGCCGCTGCGGCGGCGACCGGAAGACCCTGCCTGATACATAACTGTCCGGTCATATCGGATATTCAAGCGGCTATCGGTATACTCAGAGCCATAGGCTGCGAGGTGCGTACCTCCGGCGGCGACGTTTATATTGACAGCTCAACCATAAACAGCAGCGATATACCGGATAGGCTTATGCGTGAGATGCGCTCGTCTATCATCTTTCTCGGAGCTTTGCTTACAAGAACCGGCGAGGCGTCATTTACGGCGCCGGGCGGCTGCGATATTGGGCTGAGGCCCTTTGATTTGCACCTTCTGAGCTTGAAAAAGCTCGGCGTTGCGGTCGAGCAAAGGCGGGGCAGAATACATTGCTCCTGCCCGGGACGTGTGCGGCCGGCTCAGATAGCTCTCTCTTTCCCGAGCGTCGGGGCGACGGAGAATATCATCCTCTCGAGCGTCAGGGCGGCCGGCACCACCACCGTTATCAACGCGGCGCGCGAGCCGGAGATAGCCGACCTTGCAGGCTTTCTCAACGCCTGCGGAGCGCGTATCACTGGAGCGGGGAGCGGTACGGTCACTATCGAGGGCGTGGAGAGGCTCCGCTCTGCTGAGTATACGGTAATGCCTGACAGGATAGCCGCCTGCACCTATATGGCCGCGGCGGCGGTCACGGGAGGAAACCTGATCCTTGAGGACGTGATACCCGCCCATCTTTCGACGGTCATCACGAGCTTTGAACAGGCCGGCTGCAGGATAGATCATACACGGCGGCGGCTGAGGCTTCTTGCTCCGGAGAGGCCGGAGTCCATGGAGACCATCAGAACCATGCCGTATCCCGGCTTCCCGACCGACTGCCAGCCGGTGCTGACGGCGGTCGCCTGCGTGTGCCGCGGTACTACATTTATTAAAGAGAACATTTTTGAGAACAGATTCAGATACATCGGAGAGCTCAACAGGATGGGCGCGGATATCGTCGTCAACGGCACCGCAGCGGCGGTCAGGGGCGTCGAGCGCCTGCATTCCGCAACCGTCAGCGCGACCGACCTCAGAGCCGGAGCCGCACTGGTCGTTGCGGGGCTGTGCGCCGAGGGGACTACAGCGGTTGAGAGGATCGGTTACATAGACAGAGGATATGAGAGCCTTGAAAAGAAGCTGGCTTCGATAGGGGCATCAATAAAAAGGACGGATAATTATGAAAACTTTAAGTCCGGAACGTCTGGCAAGACTGACTCCGGAAAAGAGAGCCAGATATGAGGCGGAGCTGCGCAGAGTAAAAAGGAACAGAAGGATACTGGCGGTTGCTGTGGCTGTGATCGCGGCTGCTGCGGTCATTGCCGTTCTCTGCTTTACAGTACTGCTGCGCATAACGGAGATCAGCGTCGACAAGCCCGGAAAGATCTATACGCCGGATCAGATAATCAGCGCCTCGGGCCTCAATACGGGAGAGCTGCTGCTGTCCAAGGATTATGAAAAGGTGTCGGCGAGGATAGAGAACGATCTGCCGTATGTGCTGGAGGCCGGGATCAAAAGGACGGCGACCGGAAAGGTCATAATCAGCATAACAGACGACCTTCCGGCTATGATATTCAAGGTCAATAACGGCTATGCCCTGACAGACAAAAACGGCAAAACCCTTGAAATACTCGCCGCCCTGCCGGAAAAGAACAATTACATAGTTGTCAAGACGTCCAAAGAGATCACGGCGAAGCCGGGTCAGGTCGTCTCCTTTTCCGACAAGGATGAGGAGCAGCTCTATAATGAGATCAAAACCGCCATGACCGAGGCCGGGCTCGAGAATATAACCGGCATCGACATTTCCGACTCCACCGATATCTATGCGGAGTATCAGCACAGGTACCGCCTGCACGTGGGCGACAGCACCGCGCTCAAGGAAAAATTCCTCTCCGCGGTGGAGGCGATCAAGGCCGAGGATGAGAGCAATCCCGATTCCTGCGGAGTTATCAATCTGACTATCAGGGACAGGGTATACGTTATGCCCCTCGATTCCCTTGAAGAGACCGAGCTGACCACGGCCGCGAACGCGGAGGAGACCGGAGAGGGCGGCAACCGGGACAGCCGCACCGATACGGACGGGGACGAGGACGGATCGGAATCGGAGGAGGACAGCTCCGGGAATGAAGAACAGACGGAAAATGAGTAAAAAATACTGCACGGGTTATCATCTGCAGTGACCAAGCATACAAAAAATAGCAATTCGGAAAAAAATATTACAATTTTTTTAACCTTTTCATAATATTATGCTTGAAATTGCAAATGAAGTATGTTAAGATATAGAATGTTTCATAGTTATTAATTAAAGAATTTAAAAACGGAGGTTTTAGAAATGGCATTTGAAATTGATAACGATTTTGAAAGCACCGTTCAGATAAAGGTTATCGGTGTCGGCGGCGGCGGCGGTAACGCCGTGAATACCATGATCGCTCAGGGCATGCAGGGCGCGGAGTTCATAGTTATCAACACGGACAAGCAGGTCCTTGTCAACTCTCAGGCTACGCACCGCATCCAGATCGGTGAAAAATCCACCCGCGGTCAGGGCGCCGGCGGACGTCCTGAGGTCGGCGAAAAGGCCGCCGAGGAGAGCAGGGAGGAGATATCCTCCATCCTCAAGGGCACGGACATGGTATTTATCACTGCCGGTATGGGCGGCGGAACGGGTACCGGAGCGGCTCCCGTTATTGCAGAGATCGCCAAGGAAATGGGCGTTCTTACCGTCGGCGTAGTCACCAAGCCCTTCAAGTTCGAGGGCAAGAAGAGAAGCACTATTGCGGAAGAGGGTATTGCCAAGCTGTCCGAGCATGTTGACAGCCTCATTGTCATTCCCAACGACCGTCTCAAGCTCCTCTCCGATCGCTGCAGGACTCTTTCGGAGGCCTTCCTTGTTGCCGATGAGGTTCTCTCTCAGGGCGTCAAGAGCATCTCCGAGCTCATAAAGGTTCCCGGCTTTGTAAACCTTGACTTTGCCGATGTATGCAGCGTTATGCGCGACGCAGGCTACGCTCACATGGGCGTTGGAACAGCCAAGGGTAAGGATAAGAGCCTCCAGGCAGCCGAGATGGCTACCTCAAGCCCGCTGCTTGAGACCTCTATCGCCGGCGCCAAGGGCGTTATCATCAGCATCACCTCGTCGCCCGATATCGGACTCGAGGAGATCGAGAACGCCTGCGAATCCATCACCGAGAAGGCTCATCCCGACGCGAACATCACCTGGGGCGTTGCGTTTGACTCCACTCTTGAAGACGAGATCATTATCGTCGTTATCGCGACCGGCTTTGACTCCAAGCCCAACGACGACTTCGGTTCTATCCCCACCTTCAAGGCCACCAATAACGCAGCCGCGCCCATGCGCTCATCTGCCAATGCTCCCATCGAGCCCCCCGTTGTAAACGGCGGCGCTTCCAAGCCTCAGGCCAAGTCGGGCGGAGCGGATGATGAGGATTTCTACGCCATCCTCAACGATATCATCAAGAAGAAGGGCGAATGATCCCTGTCGGGCGGTTCATCAACTGCTATAATTGATCCACTTTCAGTCCCCGATATGCTTCAGCATCACCGGGGGCTGTTTTTAACTCTTGAAAAATATTCATTACAAAGTGTATATTTGACTCCGGATTGAAAAATAATACGTTTTTTTAAAAACAATTTGACTGAATATTCATCAATTATGTTGACTTAAATATGATTTGGTGGTATATTGTTATGGAATAAAGGGGAAGTCTCCCCATATTTTTGGAGGTATAATATGAAAAGGTTTTTATCTGTGATCATGGCGGCCGTTCTCGCTTTCGGAGTATTCTCTCTTGCGGGCTGCGGCAGCAAGGAAAACACCGGGGATAACAAGGCCAAGGAAAAGCTTGTGCTGGCTACAAGCGCCGATTTCCCGCCGTATGAGTTCATCGGCGACGACGGCGATTACAAGGGCATCGATATTGAGATAGCTCAGCTTATCGCCGAAAAGCTCGGCCGCGAGCTCCAGGTTGAGAACATGAACTTCAATTCCGTTATCAATTCCGTTCAGGGCGGCAAGGCCGACATGGGTATGTCCGGCATCACCGTTACTGAGGACCGCAAGAAGAATGTTGACTTCACCGATTCTTATGCGACCGGCGTACAGGTCATTATCGTCAAGAACGATTCCGAAATCAAGAGCGTAGACGATCTTTATGCCGAGGGCGCGTCCTACAAGATCGGCGTTCAGCTCTCCACCACAGGCGATATCTATATCAAGGATGATATCGACGGCAAGAAGATGTCCTGCTCCGTTGAGGAATACACCGTCGCTGCCGACGCGGTAGCCGCCCTCAAGGCAGGCAAGATCGACTGCGTTGTTATCGACAACGAGCCTGCCAAGTCGTTTGTAGCCGCCAACGACGGCCTCAAGATCCTCGAAACCGAGTACGTCACAGAGGATTACGCGATCTGCGTCGCCAAGGACAATACAGAGCTTCTCGCAGATATCAACAAGGCTCTCTCCGAGCTCAAGGCCAGCGGCGAGCTCCAGAAGGTCGTTGATTCCTATATCAAATAAAACCGTATAACAACTCTTGTATAAATCGAGGGATGGGCATACCCTCGATTTATCTTTGTGAAAGGAAAGAAAAAAATGGACGAAATTACAGCCTGGTTTAACGGGATCAAGGAAGATTTCATCCTGAATTTTATTCAAGGCGACAGATGGAAGCTGCTTGCAAACGGTCTTTTGGCTACGCTGAAGATCACATTTTTCGCCGCTCTGCTCGGCATAGCGATAGGAATTATAATCGCCGCCGTCCGCTCGAGCCACGATAAGAACGCAGATAAACTCAAGGGCGTGGGCGGCTTTATACTGAAGCTTTTCAACGGCATAGCCAAGGTTTATCTGACTGTTATCAGGGGTACTCCCACGGTAGTTCAGCTGTTGATAATGTACTTCATCATTTTCGCCTCATCGAATGACAAGCTCCTGATTGCCATACTGTCTTTCGGCATCAACTCGGGCGCATATGTTGCGGAGATATTCAGAAGCGGCATTATGGCGGTCGACGAGGGTCAGAACGAGGCCGGGCGCTCGCTCGGTCTGAACTATTTCCAGACGATGATATATATTATCGTGCCTCAGGCGTTCAAGACCGTGCTTCCGGCTCTTGCCAATGAGTTTATAGTCCTGCTCAAGGAGACGTCGGTCGCAGGCTACGTCGGCATGATGGATCTCACAAGGGCGGGCGACATGATAAGAGGCGTTACCTTCTCGGCGTTCATGCCGCTGATAGCCGTTGCGTTCATCTACCTTATCATGGTACTGATACTTACCAAGCTGGTATCACTTCTCGAAAGGAGGCTTCGCAGCAGTGAGCGGTAATCCTCTTATTAAAGTAACCGGTCTTCATAAGATCTACGGCGATTTTCACGCGCTTGACGGTGTGAGCATCCAAATTGAAAAGGGCGAGGTCGTCGTTATCATCGGCCCGTCAGGCTCCGGCAAATCCACCTTCCTGCGCTCCTTGAACCTGCTCGAGGTCCCGTCTCTGGGCACGATCGAGTTCGAGGGTGTGAATATCACCGACGAAAAGGTGGATATCAACGTCCACCGTCAGAAGATGGGCATGGTGTTCCAGCATTTCAATCTTTTTCCGCACATGACAGTTATGAGGAATCTCACCCTCGGCCCGATGAAGCTGCTTAAAATGAGCAAAAAGGAAGCTGAGGCGAACGCGCTTGAACTGCTTGAGCGCGTAGGACTTGCGGACAGGGCGAACACATATCCCTCAATGCTTTCCGGCGGCCAGAAGCAGAGGATAGCCATTGTCCGCGCACTTGCAATGAAGCCGGACGTAATGCTGTTCGACGAGCCGACCTCGGCGCTCGACCCGGAGATGGTCGGCGAGGTGCTGGAGGTCATGCAGAAGCTCGCGGGCGAGGGGATGACCATGGTCGTCGTCACTCATGAGATGGGCTTTGCAAAGGAGGCCGCGTCCCGCGTCATCTTCATGGACGAGGGCAAGATGATCGAGGAGAACACCCCGGCGGAATTCTTTGCGCACCCCAAGACGGACAGATGCAGGGATTTCCTCTCAAAGGTGCTGATTTAGCAAAATAGACAAAAATAACCATGTTTTTTTGTGCTTAAAAGCATTTACTTTTTATTGTCCCTTAATGTATAATATATTATACAGGTTATGAAAAGAAAGGAGCAACCCTTTATGGAATTCAAAAACACTCTCATTAAAAGCATCACGGCTGTTCTTTGCGTAGCGGCTATATGTATTTCGGCGGTCATCGGTGTAGGCAAGATCGGCGACGCCAGGATAGAGGCGGCAAAGACTGCAGGAACGGCCTCCTCCGGCACATCTTCCGACGAGTATACTCCGTTTGAAGACGGTTCGACTGAAGATACGGCTGCGACCGCGGACGAGGCAACGTCTGATGCGGCGCAGGATCAGGACGCTGCGGCGGATACCTCTGCGGACAGTTCGGCAGCCGACGCCAGCGCTTCCCAGCAGTCTTCCGACAGCTCAAGCAGCTCAGCCGCTTCTCCGGCATCTTCATCATCCTCATCGTCCTCCTCATCATCCTCGAGCTCGAGCGCCTCATCCATGCCCACCACCACAGCCGCCATCCTCAGCTACTACAATAACGCCACGGCGAAGGTAGTCAGCTCCAAGGCGGGCTATTCCAAGACAAGAGTTGTCGACAATGAGAAGATCGAAGCCAACCTCATCTTCAAGCAGTTTAAGGGTCTGATATATCAGTTCATGGGCATCGGCGCAGATAACAAGTATACAGAGAACGTCACTAAGGGCAAGTGGGGAGAGAATCCGTATATCCTCGCCAGCAAGCTCTCTGCCTCCGACGTTACGGGTGCAAAGTGCGTGAAGTCCGGCTCAAACTATGTTATAACCATCAACGTTAAAAACGGCTCGAGCGCCGCTAACAAGTCCAAGCCGACCACTCCGGCGAACGCTCCCCTCGACAGGACGGGAATCTGCGTAGGCACAGAGGATAAGTCGCGCTTCGACCATAAGACGGCGTCTGTTATCTATGATGCGATCCAGGGTACATTTAAGAGCGCCGACGTTAAAGAGAGCTACAACAACGCAGTCGTCAAGGCGACCATCAACGCATCAACGGGCAACATCAGCTCCCTGACGGTTACATGGAACATGAATGTTACGATCGACATCGGCGGCGCCGCATCAGCATCGGGCATTTCTCACGTCACCTACAGCAATTTCAAATACTGATAAATAATTGATTTGGTTTTCTCAGCCGCGGTTCGTA
Source organism: Clostridia bacterium (assembly GCA_017450135.1). Lineage (GTDB taxonomy): Bacteria > Bacillota > Clostridia > Oscillospirales > Acutalibacteraceae > CAG-488. The sequence goes on from JAFSXA010000018.1 coordinate 21,601, forward strand.
ATGAACTGCGGCTGAAGCTTTTGCCGCTGAAGGCGCAAGACGTTTGCAACAAAGATAGAATCAAAAACGAAACAAAGCTCTAAACCTAAACCGGCAATGCTTACCGTTATCGGTACTGCAAATTATAAAAGAAATCAAGGTGCAGAATCCCGAAAAAGTTCGATTTCTGCACCTTGTTATTATATCATCCGTGGGTCAAATACTTCCGTTTTTGAACGCTTCGACGAACCAGACGTCCCCGATCTCAAATTCCCTGCCGTTCAGGTAGCCGAGTATACCGGCGTCGCCGTCAAAATCAAAGGCGAGCTTGTAGGAATACAGGAACTGCTTGTTGTATCCGAACTCCCTGTTCAGTCGGTTAGTTCCGTACTTGCCGTCGCCGAGCAGGGGATGGCCTATGGAGGCGAAGTGCGCCCTGATCTGATGCGTTCTGCCGGTCAGGAGCCTGACCTCGACGAGGCTGAGATTTTTCTCTCTGTCCACATCCAGCACACGGTACTGCGTACTTATCTCCTTTGCCCCCTCTGCCGGGGAGGAGAGTATCCTGACCATGTTGTTCTTTTCATCCTTCAAAAGAAAGCCGCTGAGCAGTCCTTCGCTCCTTTCCATTATCCCGTGGACTACGCAGAGGTACAGCTTTTTGATACAGCGCTTTTTCATCATGGCGTTGAGGATGCGCAGGCTCTCTGCATTCTTGGCGGCGATAACTATGCCGCCGGTGTTCCTGTCTATCCTGTTCACAAGGGCGGGGGTGAAGGAGCTTTCGTCATCCGGGACGAATTCACCGTTCTTATACAGATACTTCTTGATCCGCGAAATCAGCGTGTCCACATACTCCGTATCGTCGGGGTGGCAGAGCAGCCCCGCTTTCTTGTTCAGGAGCATTATGTTCCCGTCCTCATAGATGATATCCAGCCTGTCGGACGCACCCGTAAAATCGTATCTTGTCTCGCTCTTCTCAAAGAATTCGTCGTTGATGTACATATCCACAACGTCGCCCTCGGCAAGCCGGGTCGAGATCTCGGCGCGCTTTCCGTTGAGCTTGATGCGTTTTTTCCTTATGTACTTATACATCAGCGCCTGCGGCAGGTTCGGCAGACTCTTGGAGATGAATCTGTCGAGCCGCTGACCGGCGTCGTTTGAATTTATCGTAAAGCTTTTCATCTGGATTCTCCGCTGACCGTCTGCGTTAAAGCGCAGTCCTGCTTAAATTATCAGGGTGCAGAAATATTTGATTTTTGCACCCCGATCGTTTTTGTGATCTATTTCATTTTATTGTCCGTTTTTATCCTCGGCGCCGTCACTGTCACTCATTTTTTCAGCCTCGGACAGGATGGCTTTAACGTCAAGCTTCTGTGTTTTCAGCAGCTCATCCGCCCTGTTTATGGTGGTCGCCGCGTCAACCTTTTTCCCCTCGAATTCATCGCGCTCCTCAAGCAGGGCCTCTGCCTGCTCAACGGTCGCGTCCTCGCCGAGGTCCTCCGCCATCATGGCGTCGATACCCTTGGGCGAGTCGTCCGTCTCCTCCCCGTACTGCGGTTGATCCGACGGTTTGGAAAGAGGCTTGGGCGCAGCTTTCTTCCTTTTCTTTATGCCCGATATTATCAGATATACCGCCGCGAAAATCAGAGCGGCAGCCGATATCGCAGCTCCGTACAGCAGGCCGCGCGGAGTGAATTTGAATTCGACCTCGTGAACTCCCGACGACATTTTGACGCCTATCAGAGCGTTGCCGATTTTTGTCTTTTCGGCGGGCTTGCCGTCAACGTATACCGTCCAGCCCTCGTCGTAATTGATGGAGGTGTAGAGCATATTGTCGGCAGGTATATTCACTCTGCCCTTTATATGTGTGTCGGTGAATTCGGTGATATCCATCACGTTTTTGCTCAGTATATCGTAGCCTTTCCGGAAAACCTCCATGTTCAGCCCCGAGGTGTAGCAGTCTACGTAGCCCGAATCGGAGCCGTCCTTGAGCTTCATCTCCACTGTCATGATCTCGTCCTTTTTGCAGGCTCCGCAGTCGAGGATATATGCCTCGTCGTCGATATTCTGCGTGGTGTTAAAGCCGCTGCCGGTCGAAACCTCGAGCTTTTCAATATCGTTACTGCTGACGTACATATATACGTTCATGTCATCCGGAACGATATATGTGAGGGTGAATGAAGCGTCGGCGTCCACGTTCTCCTTGGTAAAGGAGAAGCTTTCGGACTTGAAATTATCCTCGTCCCTGATATTGTCAAGATCATAATCGTCGACTGCCAGCTCGTCGAAAACTCCGTTGAGACCGGTCGCATACTCCCAGAAGTCGCTCTGGACGTGGAAGGGGTTGGAGTCCGAGGTGTTGATTTTCACGGTGTCATTGTTGACGGCGTAGCACAGCGGCAGATAGTATCTGTTCCTGTACGCCGTATACTTTCCGCAGGCGGAGACGTATTCAAACAGCTCTTTGTTAATATCCGAATCGTCGTTGTTGACGAGGTATTTAAGCGACATCATGCAGTTGTATACGGGGGTCTGGGAGTGATAGATATAGCTGTTGATATAGTTGCTGTCCATACCGAGCTGATCCTGGAGGTTGGCGGAGCTTTCATACGCCATGGAGGAAAAGACAGTAACTCCGTTGTAACCGAACCATGCGGGATCCATGATGGTGTTGATATCCGTCAACTCCATGCGGTATTTGTCCGTGCCCTCCGCCTTGTCGAGGCTGTTCTTTATTGTTCTGAAGCTCGAATACTCGTTGGTGAAATTGGGCTTTTGCTGAGTTATCTTGAAATGATCCGTGTCCGCAACTGCGGCCTCGGCAAAGACGCAGCACATCAGCAGCAGCGCCACCGCGGAGCTTGCGTATTCCTTCTTACGCATGAGGATGAGCACGATAGTATATATGGCGGCAAAGGCGATGCTGGTATATACCGTAGCGTCGTCGACGTTGTCCATGCCGAGCTTCTGTACAAGCACGGTGAAAAGTATCACGGCAAGGCCGGAGCCGAGCACGCCTTTGGACGGTATCTCCTTGATATGTGTCAGGGCGTTGTACGCCATGATGACCAGGATGAAGGAATAGATAAAAGAGAACCTGTACGGAAGGTCGTTCGGGAAGTGGAAGGCGTGGAAGACGAAGTTTACATAGTTGAGGTTGAAGCCTGCGAAGAACACAGCGAGCAGCACTATGTGGGCGGCGCGCTCGCGGGGGCTTATTTTGCCGCACATGACGTAGATCGGGAGCAGTATCACGGTGAGGATGCCGCAGTAGACGTTCGGCAGAACGGTGTCTCCGCTGCTCCTTATCGTCGGCTCGACCGAGGCGAGATGGTTCGCAAGGAAGTCAAAGATGCTGTTGTACAGCTTCAGCTCCGCCGGGAAGGAATCCGAGGTGGCTGAGCAGGTTTTCAGACAGAAATATGTGGGGATAAGTGCGAACGCCGCAAGACAGACGGCAAGCAGCGACCCGGCGGCAAACAGGAAGCCGCTGCGGATGAATTTATTGTAGGCAATGGTATCTATCTTTCTGTTGTAGACAACGCCGTCGTCGTCGATATATTGGGGGATATCGTCGTAGCTGTCCTTGAATTTTGCCTTTGAAATGAAGTAGACAAGGAAGTAGAGCACTGAGAATATGCAGATCATGTAGGACATATAGTAGCTCGAGAAAAGGGATACTGCCAGTGCGCCGATATAGAGCCTGCACCTGCGGCGGTTGATAATATTCTCGATACCGAGTACTATCAGCGGCAGCAGATACATGGCGTCTATCCACATTACATTCCAGTAGTAGGCAATGAAAAATCCGCAGAATGCGTATAGGATACCGAAGGCGGTTATTGTGAAGTCGTTCCTGCCGAAGGCTTTTTTGAGATAGCAGGCGAGGGTCGCCGCCGCGAGGCCGTTCTTGACGAGCACCATCGTCCCTATGGCCTCGGGAATGTTTTCATGGCCCGCGATCAGCGCAATGAGATCGCCGATCGGGCTCGAAAGATAATTGAAGTAGTTGCCCAGGAAAGCGCCGCCTCCGCCTGTGTTCCAGGAATAGAAGAAGCTTTTGAGTCCCGTCAGCCTGTCGTAGAATTCGGCGAACAGGGGGCCGTACTGGTGGAAAAGATCCATCCTCAGTACCGTGGACTGACCGAACGGGATCACGTCGAAGCAGTAGTAGACGAGCAGCATTATTACCGCCGAGCAGAGAAAAGCCAGCATTATAAAAAGGTTGTTGTCAAAAAATGCGGCTAATTTGTTTTTGTCTTTTTTTATTGTAACAGAGTCGGAATCTTTTCTTCCTGACACCGGTATCATCCTCTCGTTTTCTTTTTTGTCATCCGTTAAATATATTACCACATATTTACGGGTCTTTCAATAATCAGTATATAAAATAATCCGGTAATTATCAAGAATAAATAAACTTTTAGCCTTAACAGAGTACCGGTGTGTTCTAAATCGGGACAAGACGTCATATTAAATATCAGGTGAAAAAAATGAATGTGTCCAAAAACCGAAATTTCTGCGAGATCAAGGCTCTCCTGCCGCCGGAGCTAAGGTCGGCTCTGAGCGCGGTGCGTGACGCCTCTGAGCTGTGCGAGATCAGGCTCAGGGCGGGGAAGCCGGTGGTGCTTGTATTTACGGATTCTCCCAGGTTTATAACCTCCGGCGGTCGTCTGACGGCTTTTCTTCCCTCGGATCCCGTTACCGTTTCGGACCGGGAGCTTGAGGCCGCGTTCGGATCGCTGAGCGGATATTCCGTCCACAGCCAGACAGAGAATATAGCCTCCGGATTCATCACAGTTGCGGCCGGCAACAGGGTCGGAGTTTACGGCACGGCGGTTACGCGCGCAGGGAGGATCACCGCCGTCAGGAATATAAGCGGCATGAATATCAGGATATCGGGCAGCTTCGCAAATACTGCGAGGCCGCTTGCGGACAGCCTCTTTTGCGGCGGCAGACCCGGCCTGCTCATATGCGGCGCACCCGGGACGGGAAAGACCACTGTGCTCAGGGATCTCTGCCGCATACTCTCAGACGAGCTGTTCTTCAAGATCGCCGCAGTGGACGAGAGATGCGAGTTCAGCGGCGACACGGGCTTCAATACCGACGTGCTCTCGGGCTATCCCAAGCCTACCGGTATACAGATAGCCCTGCGCACTCTGTCGCCGGATATAATAGCGTGCGACGAGATAGGCACGTCTGACGAGGTCAAAGCAATAGCCGAGGGGCTGAATTCCGGCACGGGCTTCATTGTGACTGCCCACTGCTCGGACGGGAAGGAGCTTGCACGCAGACCTCAGCTAAGGGAGCTTATCGCGTCCGGAGCAGTGGATCACATCGCTTTTCTCGGCCCCGCCGTCTCGGAGATAGGAAAAATAATGTCTGTGGAGGAGTTCTATGAGAGCAGCGGCGCTGGCGAGCGTGTGCGCGGTCTGCGTTATGACCGGGCTGTACGCATCGTATAGGCTCAACATGAGGGCGGCCATGCTCGAAAAGCTCTGCCTGATGTTCGATATCGTCGAGAACGAGATACGCTACCTCGGCAGGCCCGCCTCGGAGATAGTCGCGTCCCTGTGCGCCAGAACGGAGCTCTCGGGTCTTACCTTTCTTGCAGACTGTGAGTCGGGGATGCTCAGGGGCGAGGATTTCAGAGCTTCGTGGGAGCGGTCGCTCAGTGAGACGAAGAACGTAAGATTCTTCCGGAGCGGGGACGTCGGCGTTATAAGCTCCTTCGGCTCCCTTCTGGGTATGAGCGACGCCGAGGGTCAGACGGCGAACTGCCGTATGCACCGTGAGCTCGCCCTCGCAAGGCTCGCGCAGGCAAGGCTCAGCCGCGACAGGTATTCGGCTGTGTTCAGCGGACTGGGCGTCCTTGCAGGAATAGGAGCTATTATAGTTTTGATATAGGAGAAGGATATGGAGCTGGTTATCAAAATTGCGGCGGTCGGCATCATTGTTGCGGTGCTTCATCAGATCCTCAGCCGCTCGGGAAGGGATGATTACGCCATGCTGACTGTGCTTGCCGGGATAATAGCGGTGATAGCCATGATCCTGCCGGAGCTCAGAGACCTGTATGATTCGCTCAGCTCCGTATTCGATTTCTGATATGGGAATAATCAAGATCACAGCGGCGGTAATCGTGTGTTCCGTTGCCGCCCTGATCCTGCGCAGGACCTTGCCGGAGACCTCGCTGCTTGTCCAGCTTGCGGGAGTCGCGGCGGTGGCGCTGATGATAGTGCAAAGCATCTCAGCCGTGTCAAGCGGCGCTCGTGACCTCCTGAACGGCGCGGTTGAGGACGGATACATAAAGCTCCTGCTCAAGGCGCTCGGCACAGCCCTGGCGGCCAAGACCGGCGCCGATATCTGTAACGACAGCGGCAATACAGCCCTTGCCGGGGTGGTGGAGCTTGCCGGTAAGGTGCTGGTGATAATGATTTGCATGTCGATGCTCAGGACGGTAGTCTCGTTCACCGGAGGTATGCTGAAATAACGATGAAAAAACTGATGATACCGCTTGCCCTCGTCTTGCTGCTTGTGTGCGCTTCACCGCTATTGAGCGTCAGAGCCTCCGCCGCTGACGATCCGCTTGAGGATATAAGCGAACAGATACCGGATGACGCCGGTGAGCTTTTGGACGAGCTCGGTCTGGACTCGGAGCATATCGGGGATATCTTTGAGGTCTCTCCCGGCAGGTTCTTTTCCATGGCGGCCAAGCTTGTAAAAGGGGAGATCGAATCGCCGCTCCGTTCGCTTGTGAGGCTGATGTCCGTTATAGTGATGCTCGCTGTCTGCGAGTGCTTTGTGCCGGAGGACAGCCCGGTCAAGCAGATAACGGAGACTGCCGGCACCCTGATGTGCATACTCTCTGTCATGTCTCCGCTCTCGGACGCGATATCCTCGGCGGTCTCCTCCATCGGGATCAGCGAGGATCTGATGCTCGCCCTGATACCGATACTGGTCTCACTGCTGACCGTCACCGGGAATCCTGCCCTTGCGCTGAGCTTTCAGTCTGCGGCGTTCTTCGCGGCTCAGGTCATTTCCGGAATAACCGAGACGGTGACCGTTCCGCTGGTGGGCGTCGTCATGTCCCTCGATATCACGGGGGCTGTCATGCCCGGATTCAGACTGTCGGGGATAACCGACTTCATAAAAAAGGCGGTCACCGCCGCGCTCTCCTTTGCCGCCACGCTGTTCGTGTCCTTCCTCGGCATCAAGGGCGCTCTCGCCTCAGCCGCCGACACGGTAGCTTCCAAAGGGATAAAGCTTGTGATAAGCTCCGCAGTTCCGGTGATAGGCGGGGCGCTGAGCGAGGCTTACAGCGGCGTCATCGGCAGCCTTGTGCTTGTCAGAAGCACCGCAGGCGTGCTGAGTATCGCCGCCATTGCAGTCGTATGTCTGCCGTCCTGCGTCCAGCTTCTTTTCTGGATATTTGCGCTCAGGGCGGGCGCGGCGCTCGGCGAACTTTTCAACAGGGACGGTATATCCTCACTGCTCAGAGCAGTCTCGTCCGCGGTGACCCTGCTGAACGTGGTGCTGATCTTCAACGCCGTCCTCTTTATCATTTCGACTGCGCTGATAGTAACGGTGAAGGCGGTGTGATATGGATGAGATAAAAAGCTGGGCGTTCAGCGTGTGCGCCGCCGCTGTTTTCGGCGGGATAGTGATAATGCTCTCACCCCGGGGAGGAACCGGGAAAACTGTCAAAACCGCCGTATCGCTCTTCCTGCTGTGTGTGATGCTCAGACCCTTTATGTCGGGGTATCAGCACAGGCTGAGCCTTGACTCAGTAACAGGGAGCCGTATTGAGAAGTCGGACTATTCGGCGGCGGAGTATACAGTCGAAAGCATGAAGGATGCGCTGAGAGAAAAAACAGATAAAATTCTTTCGGACAACGGTGTTAAAAACAGCCGCACCGACATAGAGATTAGTATAGACGGGGACAACGATATGAGAATAGACAGGGTCGCAATATACGCTCCGGCGCAATACGCCGCTGAGCTTGAACGGGCAAAAGAGGAAATATACTCACAGCTCGGGATCAGGGCGGAAACCGGGGTGCTCGGATGAAGGACAGGATAAAAAGGTGCATGGAAACGCTGAAGGCTGATAAGAGGCTTGCCGCGATCGTCGCAGTCGGGATCGCCGCGGTACTTCTGCTGACGTTTTCTGAGATATTTCCTGCTTCGTCCGGGAATAAAAAGGAGGAGAAGGAGCAGACGGCTTCGGCTCCGGACTACTCCGGCTATGAGGAAAAAACGGAGGAAAGGCTCATGGATCTGATCTCTGCTATCGATGGAGCCGGGGGAGTCAGAGTGATGGTAACGCTTGAGAGCGGCAGTGAAAACGTGTACGCGGTCGAACAGAGCGGAGATTCCTCCTCGTCCTCCGAGTCCTACGATAAAAAATATGTGATAGTCGAAAAGGACGGTACCGATTCCGGGCTGATGCTCAAGGTCGTGGAGCCGCAGATAAGGGGAGTTGCGGTTCTGTGTACGGGAGCGGACTCGGCTGAGGTCAGGAGTGAGATAATAGATACCGTAACGGCGGTGCTGGGCGTCAGCTCCAACCGTGTCAGTATAGCAAAAATGAAAACATCAACGGAGGATTAAGCTTATGGTATTTAAGAAAAAGCAGGTGGTTACGGCAACACTCGTGCTCGCGCTGGGGACGGCAGTATTCGTCAACTGGTACTATTCACGTCCGCAGTCAGAGCAGACTCTTGATTCTGTCACCACAGCGCATACACAGCAGGCGGAGAATCTCGGAGATGCGCGGTATGTGTCCGCGACGACCTCAAAGAACAAAGAGACGATGTCGGAGCTGAAGGTGAAAAGACAGACGGCGCATGACGAGGCCCTCGAGGCGCTGGAATCGGTCATCAAGGATCAGAAGTCGTCCTCGCAGGCGGTGGCCAAGGCGGAGGAAAAGCTTGAAGCCCTCTCGGAGGCGTTCAGGGATGAGGCGGATATCGAAAATCTCATCACCGCGAAGCTCGGCGGAGAGTGCCTTGTGATAATCGACGGCGAGAGCTGCCGCGTCGTACTGCAAAAGGGAGCGCTCAACAAAGAGGCGGCTGTTCAGATAAGGGAACTTGTTATGAACCAGACGAAAATTCCGGCAAAAAATATCACAATAATTGAAATAAACGGTTGAGAATTTGAAAAAACGTGTTATAATATACATAAATGTATGTATATTATACAGCAGTGCACCTTTATAACCTATAATCTCAACCCGATGCGCTGAACCTCTGTATCATATACAGAGGTCTTTTTTTCGGGTGTGAAAGGACGAGGCAAAATGGGATCGGTAACACAGCTCAGACGCAAGGCTCGGGAACAGGCTTTCATAGTTTTATTTGAAAAGTCGTTCAATCCCGAGCTTTCGGTCGAGGAGATAATAAGGACGGCAACAGAATATGAGATAATCACCGGGGATGATTTCACGACCTCCCTCGCTCTCAGAACGCAGGAGGGGCTGGAGACGATAGACGGCAGGATCAGCGCCAATCTCAAGGGCTGGACTATGTCGAGGATATCCAAGGTGAGCCTCGCGGTCCTGCGCATAGCCGTGTGCGAGATGCTCTTTTTTGACGATATACCGGTGGGCGTTTCAATTAACGAGGCTGTTGAGCTGTGCAAGATATACGGCTCCGATGACGACAGGATCTTCGTCAACGGCGTGCTCGGCTCCGTCGCGTCGGAGTGCAAATAACACCATGGCTTATTATCTCGGTATAGACACGAGCAACTACACCACCTCTGCGGCGATCTACGACTCCGCGAGCGGCGAGGTCAGGCAGGTCAAAAGGCTCCTTCCCGTAAAATCCGGGGCAAGGGGGCTCAGGCAGAGCGATGCGGTCTTTCACCATACGGCTCAGCTCCCCGGAGTGCTGGACGAGCTTTTTTCGGACTTTGGGGGCACGATATCTGCGATAGGGGTGTCGGACGCTCCAAGACGCGTCGAAGGCTCCTATATGCCGTGCTTTCTGGTCGGAGTCAGCGCCGCCGTATCCGCAGGCAGGGTGAACGGTCTGCCGATCCATAAGTTTTCCCATCAGCAGGGCCACATCATGGCGGCGCTCCACTCCTGCGGCAGAAAAGATCTGTATAATAAACGCTTCCTTGCCTTCCATGTTTCGGGAGGGACTACGGAGCTGCTGCTCTGCGAGCCGGGTATCGACGCACGGGCTGTAGCCGCGACCACTGATCTGAACGCCGGACAGGCGGTCGACAGGGTCGGCGTTTCGCTCGGATATCCTTTCCCCGCCGGGAAATATCTTGACGAGCTTGCGTCCGCGAGCGGAAAAAGAGTCAGCGTCAAGGTTAAGCTGAAGGACGGCTGCTGCAGCTTTTCCGGGCTCGAGAACAAGTGCGCCGGAATGCTGTCGGAGGGCTCGTCACCCGAGGCTATATCGGCCTTTTGCCTCGGCTATATCGCCTCTGCGCTCGACGCCATGGCGGACTTCGCTGCAGAGAGATACGGCAGACTTCCGCTCGTTTTTTCCGGCGGAGTGATGTCCAGCCGCTATATACGCACAGCTCTTGAAAACGGGGAGGGGCGCCTTTTTGCGGCTCCGGAGTTTTCCGCAGACAATGCCGCCGGAACAGCCGTTCTGGCAGCAGTAAGGACGGAGGGTGACGGTATTGAGAACTCCTGACGTGCTGAGCGTAACTCAGCTTAATTACTATGTTAAATCTTTAATTGAGGGCGATCCGCGCCTTAAAAGCATATATGTCGTGGGTGAAATATCCAATTTTACGGATCACTACCGGTCAGGCCATTATTATATGACCCTGAAGGATGACGGCGCAGCAGTCAGGGCGGCGATGTTCCGCTCGGCAAACAGAAATCTTAGATTTGTCCCCGAGGACGGCATGAAGGTCATAGTCCGGGCGAGGGTGACTCTCTATGAGGCCGGAGGCCAGTACCAGCTCATAATCGAGGATATGCAGCCGGACGGCGCCGGCGCGCTGAGCATAGCGTTTGAACAGCTCAAAAGAAAGCTTGCCGGCGAGGGTCTGTTCGATCAGGCGCATAAAAAGCCCATACCCGTCCGCTCTATGCGCATAGGGGTCGTGACCTCTGAGACAGGAGCGGTCATTCAGGATATAAAAAATGTTGTTTCAAGGCGTTATCCGCTCGCAAGGATAATCCTTGCGCCGGTACAGGTGCAGGGCGCGGCTGCGGCTTCACAGATAGCGGAAGCCATCGGGACGTTCAACGCGTGCTCCGCCGCCGACGTGCTGATCGTAGGCAGGGGAGGCGGCTCGGCTGAGGATCTCTGGGCCTTCAACGAGGAGCCGGTAGTCAGAGCCGTATATGACAGCGTTATACCTGTGATCTCGGCGGTGGGACACGAGACTGATTTTACTCTCTGCGACTTCGCAGCGGACGTCAGGGCGCCGACTCCTTCGGCGGCGGCGGAAATAGCCGTCCCCGATCAGCGCGAGGAGCTGAAATATATTGAGGGCTGTGCCTGCGAGTGTGAGCTTCAGCTCAGGGACAGGCTCGATTCAGAGGAGAACCGTCTGAATCGCATCAGGGAGAGGCTCTCCTACATCAGCCCGAAGAATATGATAGAGCAGAGGATGCAGAGGGTCGACGACCTCTTTTCCTCTGCGCGCAGGAATACAGAGAGGATCCTTGACTCAAGGCAGTCTGAGCTTTCCTCCGTTGCGGCAAGGCTCGACGCCATGAGCCCGTTGAAGGTCATCGCGCGCGGATATTCGATAACGAGGAAGAACGGCAGGGTGGTCACAAGCGTTTCCGACGTCTCCCGAGGCGATCCGCTATCGGTCAGGCTTACGGACGGAGAGCTGAAATGCGAGGTCGCCGGTGTCGAAAGACTCAGTAACTTACCGGAGGTATGATCATGGCAGAGAAGAAAAAGCTTACCTACGAGCAGGCCTTTGCGCGGCTCGAAAAAATAACCGGAATGCTTGACGAGGGGGAGCTGTCCCTTGACGAGTCCATAAAACTGTTTGAGGAGAGCACCGAGCTTGCCTCATATTGCTCGAAATGTCTTGAAAGCGCAAGGCTGAAGGTCACAAAGCTTTCCGAGACAGGAGAAGAATTATGAACGACTGTTTAGATATTATCAATTCCGCGCTCGAGGCTTACCTTCCGGATGGGGAGGACGTTGTCTCCCGGGCGATCAGGTACAGCGTAGGCAACGGCGGCAAAAGGATCAGACCGTATCTCACACTCGAATTCTGCCGCGCCTGCGGCGGCGACGTGAGCAGGGCTCTTCCCTACGCCTGTGCGGTTGAAATGATACACACCTACTCCCTGATACACGACGATCTGCCGTGCATGGACGACGACGATCTCCGGCGCGGCAAGCCCTCCTGCCATGTTGAATTCGGCTATGCCAACGCCCTTCTGGCAGGCGACGCTCTGCTGACCCTTGCCTTTGAAACGCTGGCAAAGGCGGAGCTTCCGCCTCAGACAACGGTGAGTGCCGTGAGCATTCTCGCCTCAGCCGCGGGCTGGTCGGGCATGGTCGGCGGACAGGTCATGGATCTTGCCAACGAGGGCAGGAGAGTCACGGCTCGGGAGCTTGAAGCGACCGACAGGCTTAAAACGGGCGCGCTGATAAAAGCCGCCTGCCGGCTCGGCTGTCTGGCCGCAGGACGTGAGGATGCAGTTCCCTTTGCCGACGAATATGCCGACTGCCTGGGGATCGCATTTCAGATAGTGGACGATATCCTTGACGTTACGAGCAGCGCCGATCTCCTGGGAAAGCCGGTCGGCAGCGATGAGCAGAACGAAAAAAGCACCTATGTGACGTTTTACGGGATAGAAGAATCAAGGCGTACGGTTTCCGAGCTGACGTCAAGGGCCAAAAAAGCGCTTGACGGCATCGAGGGCGACACCTCATCTCTTGCGGCGTTTGCCGACGCCATGGAAAACAGAAAAAATTAAGGTGATCATTTTTGAATACCGACGATATCAAATATCTTGACAATATAAATTCACCTGACGATCTTAAAAGGCTTGACGAGAGTGAGCTTGAGCCGCTTGCCGCAGAAATAAGGCGTGTGCTTATAGACACAGTATCGCAAACCGGCGGACATCTGGCGTCAAATTTAGGCGTGGTGGAGCTGACGATAGCAATACACCGCACGTTCGATTCGCCCCGCGACAGGATAGTCTGGGACGTCGGCCATCAGGCTTATGTCCATAAGCTTTTGACCGGCAGGTACGGTGTGTTTTCCACCCTGAGGCAGGAGGACGGGATCTCAGGCTTCTGCCATCCGAACGAGAGCGAGCACGACACATTTTACAGCGGGCACAGCGGAACCTCGGTGTCGGCTTCCTACGGTCTGGCGGCCGCGAACATGATAAAACACAGCGGCGATTATACGGTTGCGGTCATAGGCGACGGCTCCTTCACCGGCGGCCTTGTTTACGAGGCGCTGAACAACGCCGGCAGGTCAAATTCCAAGCTTATAGTTATTCTAAACGACAATCAGATGTCGATCTCCAAAAATGTCGGATCGGTGGCAAATTATCTGACAAGGATACGCTCAAAGAAGAGATACGTCCGCATGAAGGCGAAGATGGAGCTCATCCTCGAAAAGATACCTCTGGTCGGGCACAGGACAGCCATGGCGCTGTTCCGTTTAAAAACGCATCTTAAAAATCTGTTCTACGAGAGCACGATATTCGAGAAGATGGGCTTCAGGTACATGGGCCCCATCGACGGACATAATATAGATCTGCTCTGCGAAGCGCTCGATACCGCCAGGGATATCGACAGCCCCGTTCTGCTCCACGTAAAAACCGTCAAGGGCAAGGGCTATGATTACGCCGAGAAGGATCCGAGCCATTTCCACGGCATATCCAATTTCAATATCGACAGCGGCGAATGGGTCACCGGCGGCGATACCTTCTGCAACGAGTTCGGCGAGCTTATGTGCAAAATGGCGGCAAAGGACAAGCGAATCACCCTTATCACGGCCGCAATGTCGCTCGGCACCGGCCTTACAAAGTTCAGCGAGCAGTATTCCGAGCGGTTCTTCGACGTCGGCATAGCCGAGGAGCACGCGGTCACCTTCGCTTCCGGCCTGTCAAAGGGCGGTATGCTGCCTGTTTTCGCAGTCTACTCCACGTTTTTGCAGAGATGCTATGATCAGATAATTCACGACGGAGCCATGCAGGGACTCAAGCTTGTGCTGGCAATCGACAGGGCCGGCTTCGTCGGCGACGACGGCGAATCCCACAACGGGCTTTACGACGTGGCGTTCCTTCAGTCTATCCCGGATATTACCGTATATTCCCCATCGACCTATGATGAGATGAGGGCGGATTTCGTAAACGCCTTTTACCACGATAAGGGCGTCACGGCTGTCAGATATCCGCGCGGAGGAGAGACCGACGTTCCCGAGGATTACGTCCCGTCATTCGGAGCCTATGATATCTACGGCAGCCGCCGGTCGGATACCTTCATCGTCACGTACGGCAGGCTGTTTTCTCAGGCTGCGAAGGCCGCGCGGGAGCTTATGGACGGGAACATTCAGGTCGGGGTGCTCAAGCTCAACCGCATCAGACCCATCGACCCCGAGGCCGTAAAGGCAGTGCTCGGCGCCGGGCATATATTCTTCTATGAGGAGGGCGTCCGCAGCGGAGGAATAGGTGAAAAATTTGCCTCACTGCTGCTGGAGGAAGGTTACAGGGGGACTTATGAGATAACCGCCGTCAACGACTGCTTCGTCAAGCAGGCCAAGGTCGGCCGCCTTATAGAAAAATACGGCATGGACAGCAGGAGCATGGCGGACAGGATACGTAAATTGAAGGCAACAGAGGTGTGATCTTTGACTGATAAATCAAGGCTCGACGTGACTCTCGTGAACCGCGGGCTGGTCGGATCGAGGGAAAAGGCCAAGGCTCTTATTATGGCGGGTCAGGTCTATGTCAACGGCGCAAAGGAGCTTAAGGCAGGCGCCCCGGTCAAGCCCGGCTGCGAGATCGAGGTCAGAGAAAACCGGATACAGTACGTCAGCCGCGGCGGGCTTAAGCTTGAAAAGGCGGTAAAGAGCTTCGCCCTCGAGCTTGACGGGCTTGTGTGCATGGATATAGGGGCTTCGACCGGCGGCTTTACCGACTGTATGCTCCGCAGCGGAGCTGTAAAGGTCTATTCCATAGACGTCGGATACGGCCAGCTTGCGTGGAAGCTCAGGACGGACAGCCGCGTGGTGAATATGGAGAGGACGAATTTCCGCTACGTCACCCGTGACGACATACCAGAGGAAATAGATTTTGCAAGCGTGGACGTCTCCTTCATCTCCCTTGATAAGATATTTCCTCCTATGCGCGGGCTTCTTTCGCCCCGGGGCAGGGCGGTTTGCCTGATAAAGCCGCAGTTTGAGGCCGGCAGGGAGAAGGTCGGCAAAAAGGGAGTCGTCAGGGATCCCGAGGTGCACGCCGGGGTCATCGACAGGGTCAGACGCACAGCGGTGGAGGACGGCTTCACCGTGCTCGGGCTGGATTACTCTCCGGTAAAGGGACCTGAAGGAAATATAGAATATCTTATCTATTTGGAAAAGAGCGGGGAACCGTCGGACGTATCCGGCGTTATTTCCGCTGAGCTTGTCAGAGCCTCCCACGCGGAGCTCGACCGCTCGAATAAGGAGGAGTAACATGAAAATAGCGCTTCTTCCGAATCTTACAAGAAAAAATGCGCCTGCGGTGTTCCGCGAGGTCTGTGAAAAGCTGGATGCGCTCGGCGCGGAATACTATGTCAGGGACGACTGCGACGGCCTGCCGGAGACCGGAGCAAGAAAGGTTCCGCATGACAAGATGATAGCCCTGTGCGACATGGTCATAGCGATAGGCGGAGACGGCACGATCATCCACGCCGCAAAATTCGCAAAGCCGACCCTCGGCATCAACGCGGGCAGGATAGCCTTTATGGCAGGCCTCGAGCCGCAGGAGCTGGATATGCTCTCCGCTCTGCTCAGCGGTGAATATGAAATTGACAGGCGCATGATGCTCAAGGCTCAGATAAGAGATGCCTCGGACAGGACGGTCGAAACGAGATACTGTGTAAACGACGCCGTGGTCGCCCGCGGCGAGCAGATAAAAATGGCTGATATAGCAGTGGAATACAACGGCAGGCTGATGAAGACCTACACTGCGGACGGGATAATCATCTCCACACCGACCGGCTCCACGGCATACAATCTCTCCGCAGGCGGCCCGGTGGTGGACCCTCAGATAGAGAGTATACTGCTGACGCCGATCTGCACCCATTCACTTTTTTCAAGGGCGCTGATATTCAAGCCGGATTCGGTGTTCAGGCTTTACTGCCCGGACAACGGCGAGATAGGGCTCTCCTGCGACGGCGAGGCAACCTTGAAGATACCCGGGGGCTGCAGTGCGGTAATCACCAAGGCGGACGTCTACGGCGAATTTATCAGGATCAAGAACGATACGTTCCTCGAAATACTCAACAGTAAGCTCGAGCAACGCAGATTATAAGGTGGTAGAATTATGAAAAAGAAAAGACACAGCATGATTTTACAGCTTATCGAGGATTATACGATAGGCACTCAGGAGGAGCTGCTTTCAAAGCTCAAGGAAAACGGCTTTACCGCAACTCAGGCGACGGTTTCCCGCGATATCAAGGAGCTCAGGCTCGTAAAGCAGATGGATAAGAACGGCAACTATCGCTATGTAGAGGGCAAGAGCGAGACGGACGAGTATCTTTCAAAATTCAATACGATCTTTTCCCATTCCGTCATTTCATCGGACTACGCCGGCAATATCGTCAGCATCAAGTGCTACGACGGTATGACTCAGGCTGCCTGCGCCACCTTTGACAATATGAGCTGGGAGGGGCTTGTAGGCACGATAGCCGGGGATGATACCATTTTTGCTCTGTGCAGGACGGAGGCTTTGGCAATCGAGCTGAAGCAGTCGGTGGATAAGCTGCTGCAGTGATTATTTGATCGGACGGTGTTTTTATGCTTGCAAGTCTGAAAATAGAAAATGTTGCGGTCATCGAGAGCGCGGCGGTCGAATTCGGCTGCGGCCTGAATGTTATCACCGGAGAGACGGGCGCGGGCAAATCCATCGTGATAGACGCCATAAATGCGATCCTCGGCGAGAGAACGTCCCGCGACCTCATCAGAACCGGGGCGGAGAAGGCGAGCGTTTACGCCGTCTTCGAGGACGTCAACCGGAACGTCTGCGACATCCTCGAGGAGCTTGGGATAGAGAATGATTCCGAGGCGCTGATAATCAGCAGGACAATAGGCAGGGACGGTAAAAACTCCTGCCGTGTCAACGGCTGCCCGGTGAACGTTTCCATGCTCAGAGCCATAGGCACGGAGCTGATAGATATCCACGGCCAGCACGACAGCCAGAAGCTGCTGCAGCCGGAGAACCACTGCGGCATTATCGACGGCGTCGCGGGACTGAAGCCGCTTGTTGAAGAATACCGCGGCCGGTACGTCAGACTGTGCGAGATACGCCGCGAGCTGAAAAGCGTCAATATCAACGAAAGTCAGAAGGCTCAGCGCATTGATATGCTCAATTTTCAGATAGACGAGCTTGAAAAAGCGGATATCAGGGTCGGTGAGCGCGAGGAGCTGCTCTCACGCAGAACCTTTATAAATAACGCGCAGACTGTTATGGAGAGCCTCGGCGCCGCCTATGAGGCGCTGAAGGGCGACGGAGCCGGTATAGACAGGATATCCGAAGCGTCCAATGAGCTTGACCGGGCAGGTATGTACCTTGCCGGAGCGAACCCGGCGGCGGAAAAGCTGACGGATATGAGGTACGAGCTTGAGGATATCGCGGAGGAGCTGCGTTCACTGATGGATTCAGCGGAATACGATCCCGTCGAGCTTGAGGATATCGAGGAGCGGCTCGACCTGCTCTACAGGCTGTCCCGAAAGTACGGCGATACCGAGGAGGATATGCTCGCGTATCTTGAATCAGCTCAAAAGGAGCTCAAGGAGATCGAGCTTTCCGACGTCAGGGTGAGCCGGCTCGAGGAGCTTGAAGAAAAACAGCTTCGCCTTACTGAGCAGCTTGCCTCAAGGCTTACTGCGGCAAGGCGTTCTGCGGGCGAGAGGCTGTCAAAGGCCATCTGTGACGAGCTCGAATTTTTAGGTATGCCGAATGTTGTTTTCGAGACCCGGATATGCGAGACCCCTCTCGGGGAGAACGGCAGGGACGGCCTTGAGTTCCTCATCTCCGCGAACGCCGGTGAAGAGCCCAAGCCGCTTGCCAAGATCGCATCCGGCGGCGAGCTGTCGCGCATAATGCTCGCCATAAAGAGCATTATCGCCTCCGAGGACGACACGGGCACGATGATTTTTGATGAGATAGACTCCGGAGTCAGCGGTGCGGCTGCCGAAAAGATCGCACTGAAGCTCCGCGAGGTCTCGGAGGGCAGACAGGTTATCTGTGTGACGCACCTTGCCCAGATCGCCGTCAGGGGAGACGTGCATTTCTATATCAGCAAATCAGTCCGTGACGGCAAGACTTACACCGAAATCAGTCCGCTCACCGGCGGGGACAGGGTCAGAGAGATAGCAAGGATAAACGCAGGGACCGAGATCACGACGCTCCAGCTCGAAAATGCGGCTGAAATGCTCAGGCTTTCCGGAAATTTATAACGAACCGTGAACAATCGGTAAACATTTGAAGATGGCGGACGTTTCCGGTTGAAAAAAATGTCTGACTGTGATAGAATAAGAACGGTCAAAGCGCAATCACAATATGGAGAATTAAAATGAAAAGAAACTATTCAAATATCAGATCGACAGCTCTGCTGCTCGCATTTATGATAGCCTTCGGCTCCGTCCTTTCGGGCTGCGGCATCAGGAAGGTCACCCACAAGGGAGGCTCGTCCGAGGCGTCGACAGACGGCATCATCCATATAGGTGAC